>CAZCKT010000001.1:0-34394 GCA_964499355.1 uncultured Candidatus Saccharibacteria bacterium
AAGTCGATTCAAAACAAGATCGCGCAATGAAAGCAATTGATGAAATTGATAAGAAATGGGGGAAGAAACCGCGAACTTTTATGCAAATCGCGATATAATATGGTGATGACCAGTACAAATAGAAAAATCTATGTAGCGATGTCGGGTGGAGTAGATAGTGCTGTTGTTGCCGCATTATTAGTGAAAGCAGGATTTGATGTTACTGGCGTGTATATGAAGAATTGGGCTGATAATTTCGGTGTTTCTGCACGTTGTCCTTGGGAAGAAGATGTTGAAGACGTCAAAAAAGTCGCAGAACATTTGAATATTCCTTGGAAAGTTTTTAACTTTGAAAAAGAATACAAAGAGCGCATACTTGATTACTTTTTTGCAGAATATAAGGCCGGCCGAACCCCAAATCCGGACATTCTTTGTAACAATTTAGTGAAATTTGATTTATTTGCTGAACGAGCATTTGCAGAAGGCGCAACTCACATCGCGACAGGTCACTATGCCAGAAGACGCAGCAATCAAGGATTTTCCTGGGAAGAACAAGGTGAACTAGGATTATTTACAGCCCTAGATTCAACGAAAGATCAAGGGTATTTCCTGCAAAGGCTTTCATCTTTACAACTCGAAACAGCTTTATTTCCATTGGGAAATTATTATAAAAGTGAGGTCCGAGTATTAGCGAAAGCGTTTGGGTTACCAAATGCGGAAAAGAAGGATAGCCAAGGTATTTGCTTTATTGGTGATATTGATGTTCGTGATTTTATTAAAGAACATTTAGATACTAATCCAGGTGATATTGTTGATGACGAAACAAATTTGGTCGTTGGTCGACATCAAGGGTTATGGTTCTACACGATCGGACAAAGACAGGGAATCGGTGTGAGCAGTGCTGATTCGCCATATTTTGTAGTTGAAAAACAGGTCGAAACAAATCAATTGCGAATAGCAAAGGGTCATAATAATTCGAAATTACTCCGTAAACAGATCCAACTTGAGAATATACATACAATTTCTTCTGATTTGAATGAAAACCAAGAAATACTTGTTTCACTTCGATATCGCGAAAAACCAGCGAAAGCTGTAATTTCTAAAATTGTAAACGGTTTTGCACAACTTGTTTCACAAGAAAGCAAAGGGTTTTGGGCCGCAGCAGCAGGACAAGGGGTTATTATTTACAGAAACGCAGATCAACAAGAATTTGCCCAAGTAGCGGCTAAATCGAACAGTTCCGTTGACCTATATAAATATTTCACTGACAGTGAAACAAGAAGAGCTATTCGAAATATTGAAATTTTAGGGGCAGGTGTTATTGCAAGCAATTAATCGTAATTATGTTTAATGAAAATATTCATTTTGATGGGAAAGATAGCGTAGGAAAGGGTGATGCAGCAAAAAATGCAGTAGCGGCGCTCTTATTTTCACAAGAAATACGATACCAAGGAATGCTTTATAAACCAGAAGATATTTGCGTTATACAAACGGATTACCCTCAATATTGGGGGGTAGGAATGTTGGTTCATAGAATGAATACAAAGCATATAGGACGCAAATATCTTGAACAGAAAGGCTATTCTCAAGATGAATTGTTGCATATGCGAAAGGCGATGTTTGCAATAGATCGATTGATCGCATTAATTATAATGTATAAAATAAAGAAACAACCAGGAAAGTTGTACATCCATATCTCAGATCGTGGCCCTTATTCACAAGCGATAACTCATGCGGTTTGCTTTACTAATGAAACAGATTATCTTAAATCATTAGAATCAATCACCGATTCAGATGAGTGTTATATGAACAGGACTCGCCCGAATAATGTATTACTTGAAGCACAGAAATCTGGAATAGGTGGCGCAGGTGGGCGCAGAGAACTTGATGAATTGGAGGCACCGTTGTACCAACAACTTGCGGATAAAGGTTTTAATGCAATGAAACAAGATAAAAAACATAGGATAACACCTGTGACTACCCGAATTGGTAAACCTTTTCGCCCTAGAAGTGATATTGCTCGTGAAGTACTGCAAACTATAAATGTAACAGCAATTGGAATGCCTAATTTCGAAGCATTGGATCATAAAGACTTTTTGCCAAAATTTCGTACTAAAAATTTGATACAAATTGGTCCAATGAATTTGTTGGGTATTCTATTCCCATCCCTAAGTTCAGACACACATGTCGCATTAAGTGGTATTGAGGGTTTTGATATATGGAGGCGTAGAGCATACTTCTCAAATGAGGAAGTTGAAGGCATTGCGGCAAGAACTGGAAATGAGAAAAAAGAAAAAGTTGTTAAACACGAAGAAATTAATGCAGGGAAAATTAGCCAATTAATTGCAGAAAACGACATGGCGCAAGTTGATGTACCAGAGGATATACTAAAAATGGGCAGGTACTTACTTGGTGAGTATACAGGTGGCCAGTTATTGGAGTTTATAGAAGCAATGGATCACTTCTATGACGAAGATGGAAAAAAGTTAGACAACTATCCAAGTGGATATGAGAAATTAATCAAACACTTGTTTTTATCGGATGTTACGTAACCTTTCTAAAGGGAGGTTTCCTTTCTTTGTAAATTCCTAAACGTTTTTGCATGATCCTTAAGTATTTTTTTGCACGTTTGTTTGAAGCGAGCGTCACTGACAGTTGATCAAGAGTCTTTTGTGAAGTAAATAGACGTGTAATTGTCTTTGCGTAATGTTTTGGTACTACCTCGAGCGTTTCCTTTATTGACGTATCAGTGGCGAGCTTTCTCAGTATAAGAACCACTCGTTCCAGTTCAGTTATCGTAATTTCCTTTTTGGCAGAAAAAAGAAGTGGAGAGCAGAGTGGTGCTAAAGTCGAGATTACAAATTCCATTGTAATTTCGTCGGGTAGCGATTGCTGATCAAGTACTTTAATTAGGGAATTATCTACTTTTAATATAGTGTTCGTGCTCGTACTTAATGAAACACCAATTTTCTTGAAGTATTTTTCAATTTCAGATTGTATTGCTTGTTCCGGAGTCGTGTTTAACGGAAACAGCTTTTTACGTTTAGTCTGAAATGGCACAAGTTCGGTCATATACGTATTGTACACGTTTCTAAAAGAACCCGCAAAAGTGTTGACGCAAATACCCCTAGGGGTATATACTTAATCGTTATGAAACAAGAGGTAAAAGATCAACTTATTAACCGCTTAAAGCGCATTGAAGGGCAAGTTAAGGCGGTTCAACGAATGATTGACGAAGACAAAACTGAACCAAAGCAAACCCTGATGCAGTTGACTGCTGTTATCTCTTCACTTGAAAATACAAAAATTGCACTGGTCGAAGAATACACAAAAGCAAAGGTAATGGCATCGCTAGAGTCGCTCTCAGAACTCTTGAAGTAGAGTGATGCTATAATCAACTTATGTTACTAACCAAACTCAAGAAAATTAATGCTATTCAGCTCGAAGTTAAGGATACAACCGCTATTTGGTTGATTGATCCAGTTACTACTGTTGCTGATGTCGAAGCTGTTATTCCAGCAGGTGTTGATATTGTGCTGGTTAATAGAGCAGAACCGTTTACAAGCCCAGAACAAGTTGACGAATGGGATCTTTTTTCTCAAAAGATGAAGTCAGATAAGAATACTATCGTGTTGTTTTCTGCAGGCGAATACAGAGTTAAGGACATTCACTTTAAAGGGAGTAGTTTAGATTCAGTTGTTCACTATGTCTTAGAAACACCAGATGGAACCGTTGGATTCTTCCAAACCGAACCAAGTGATTCGTTTGTTAAACAATATTCTCCAATTGATGTCATTGTTGGACGAGATATGGCACTTGCAGGTGTACAGCTTGATTTTGAACCATTTTATGTCGTTCTTGCAACCTTAACCGATGACTATAAGAAGAAGAGTGGCGTTAGTGATGTTGCGGTTGTCGAGAAGGTTTCTGTCAAGAAAATTGATGCTGCGGCTCGAGAAGGAACCGTGAGTATGAATGTTTGCGCGATTTAGTGGTAAACTACCTACATGGCACAAAGAATACCTCCACAAAACTTAGATGCAGAGAAGAGTATCCTTGGTGCAATCTTACTCGATAGAGATGCCCTTGTTAAGGTACTTTCATTCTTAAGGGCAGAGCATTTTTATGAGAAACGTCATGCAATTATCTATAAAGCGATGTCTGATTTGTTCATGGCGTCGGTCTCTATTGATCAATTGACGTTAACTGATTTTCTTCAGAAACAAAATACCTTACAGGAAGTCGGAGGACGATCCTATTTAGTGGAGTTAATCGAAGCAGTTCCAACTTCAGCGCACGCAGAACAATATGCGAAAACCATCAAAGAAAAGGCACTTAGGCGTAATTTGATCTCGGCAGCAGCAAGTATTACTGATCTTGCATTTGACGAAGAAAAGCCAACAAATGATGTCGTCAATCAAGCACAGCATGAACTGTTTACCGTTTCTGTACAAGGAGTCGACAAAGGGTTCTCTCACATTCGAAATGTCTTGGAACAAGTGTATGAAGAAGCAGCACAAGTAAATGTTGCAGATGGTTCACTGCTAGGTGTAACGACAGGATTTAGAGATCTTGATGGAGTACTCGGTGGTTTGCAGAAATCAGACTTGATTATTCTTGCCGCTCGACCATCAATGGGTAAAACATCGTTAGCACTTGATATGGTCCGATGTATGGCTCTTGCTAATAAAAAAGTGGCTTTCTTTTCGTTGGAAATGTCTCAACAGCAGCTTGTTTCTCGTATGTTATCTTCTCAAAGTGGTGTTGGTTTATGGGAAATGCGTACAGGAAAGTTAACCGACGATGAATTTGCAAAGTTATCTGAAGGTACAGGTGTTTTGTCAGATTTGGATGTGTATATTGATGATACGCCAGGTGCGAACATCGTTGAAATTCGAACAAAGGCTCGACGACAATTTATGGAACAGGGTATTGATGCAATATTTATAGACTACCTGCAGTTGATTCAAGGAAATACTCGCGAAGGTCGTGTGCAGGAAGTTTCTCAGATTTCTCAGGAATTGAAGAACATGGCACGTGAGCTTAAGGTCCCAGTTGTTGCGCTTTCTCAGTTGTCTCGTAAGACAGAGGATCGTCCAGATCGTATGCCTATGCTTTCAGATTTGCGTGATTCAGGTTCTATTGAACAGGATGCTGACGTTGTTATGTTCATTCATCGTGAAGATTACTATGATCCAGAAACCGAAAAGAAAGGTGTTGCTGAAATTAAAATCGCAAAGCATCGAAACGGTCCAACTGGTTCCGTTGATATTGCCTGGGTCAAAGATATGGCAAGTTTCAGGAATTTGAGTAAGGATAATTAGTAAGTACTCAATTTTTCGTAATAAGACTCGGCAGCGGTTTGATTGATTGCTTCAGGATTTTCTTGAGAATATGGATTAACAGCAATTCTTGTAGGTATTAATCCATTTTGACCTTTGTCCATTTTTTGATTTGCAATATTTGGTATTTTCCCATTGCTATAAATTTCACGCGTTCTAATCGTGGCAGTTATTAAGTCATCATTTGAATTAATTTGCATATATCTTGGAAGCACGAATTTATTGAACTCAACTTCATCACTTGGTTCATGGCTTGGAAGCAGTAAATGTGTATTTGTTACTTTTCTTTTAGCATTATCATTTTGAGAGAAGAATTCAACAACACTTATCTTCTCTGTAACTGGACCTGTTTTCTGGTAAAGAACTAAAGTTTTTACGTTTGGCTTTGAAGGGCATAACCCAACGAAAATAGATATTTTGCCATTTCTCGTTGAGAAATCGCGGCCAAAATAATGCAAAAGTAACTTCTGGTCTTCATTGTTCAAAATATCAAGTAGAAGTATTGGTTCTGACTTAGGCTCGTTTAATTTGTATTTGCCATCAACAACATTTTTAAGTTCAACGATACCTGCTGTAACTCCTTCCAATCTTTTTGCGAGTTCTCTATTCTTACCTTGTATATTTATACCCATTTCCCGAAGTGAGTTTTTAAATCCATCGACATTTTTAAATAGCCATAATTGATACCGTTGTATCGCATTAGGATAGAATCTATGCTCTGAACGGGGTCTTATCTCTTTATCAACTGTTGTCATTGTCAATAGGTAATGAAAAATTATGGGATATTCTACCATCTTGGGGAATTTCTTGCTATAATTCATTACTTTGGGCAGGTGGTGGAATGGCAGACACGAAAGACTCAAAATCTTTTGCGGGCGACCCCCGCGTGAGGGTTCGACTCCCTCTCTGCCCAAATGTAACTCATTTCATCTAATACGATATGGTATCCGTACTCGCGCAATCCGCCTCATCATCAGCAAATATTGGTGAATATGTTCAAAACGTTTTTCAACAAGCAATTGGAATCGATGTCATGATGGCATTTAGAATTTTGGCATTGTGGATATTTATTGTTTGGTTAGTTTTTGCCTTATGGGTTGCGGTTGATGCAAGCTCTCGTTATAAACGATGGCAAGTTGCAGTACTTTGGTTCTTATTCGTGTTGCCGTTCAATGTTCTCGGATTCATAGGGTACTTGTTTATGAGACCAGTGGTTACTATAGATGAACATCAATGGACAAAACTAGAAAGTAAGTATCTAATGCACGAACTTAGTTCTGTTAATGATTGCCCACATTGTGGCACATTAGTTCCAGTCACAAATAATTATTGTGGTGTCTGTGGTACTCAGATGAATATTAATTGTCCAAAGTGTGAAGTTATTCAAAGTATTTATTCCGTACACTGTACGAATTGTGGTGTTAGAATTGGTGAAGAACAGAAAGTTGTAGCCCCGATTAAAGGTGTGTATGCGCACGAAAGTTTGTTACACAAGATTAAAGATGTAATCAGCTCAAGTAAATCAAAAGCACAAGCAAAAATTGCTCAAGTAAAAGAAACTCTCGCAGCAAAAAAACAGGCAGCAGCGATTAAGAAAGCTGAAAAATTAGAAAAGAAAAAATCAAAGAAAGAAGAAAAGAAGGAATCAACTGAAGCAAAGGCTGCATGATCTCGACAATCCTAGGTATAGTTGGTGTTGTGCTGTTTTATCTAGGGTGGTACGTTTCTATAACCAATTGGTCCAGATTAACGGAACTCGGAATCGAACATTCAAAGTCATCGACAACCTATTTTGATGGTATTTTTACTAGCTCAGTTTTGTCGTTGATTGCAGCTAGAATTGTTTGGATGTTGCTACATGTAAGCGTTTACCAAGATGTTCCTTGGGGACTGCTTCCCTATACACGATCAACAGCTGATTTTAACTGGTTCGCACTTTTCCCATGGCGTGTGTTTAGAATAACGGAAGGGGTGTTTTTGCCTCTTTTCTGGGTATTATTAGGAGTTCTTATTGTATTTGGTATCTTTGCACCTTCGATTACTATGGCTAGACGTCTGAGGTTGGAAAAACGTGGAATTATGAGGTCATTTATTGTTAAGTATATTGTTTGTATTGTAACGACATTGGTTTACTTTGGCGTTCTTGGTTATTTTTCACTATAATAGGAGTAATTATGAGATTAGATACGTATATACAGGAACAAATCGAAACGAAGTTTGGTGTTAAGCTTTCACGTTCATATGTGGAGCGATTACTCGAAGCGGGTGGAGTAGTTTTGAATAATGAAGTTATTAAGAAGAAAGGTTTTTCTTTTGATCCGGCAAAACATCAACCTGCAATTAACGAAGAACTTGCAGCTAATATGTTGTCTGTGTATAAAACAGGGAAACGACAGGATGACGAAGCAGATGCTTGGGATGCAAGTGAGATGGGAATTGAATTAGATGAATATCGAGTCAAGCAAGCGGCAGATATTAAGCCTAGGATAGTTTTCGAAAACGGCGATGTTTTGGCTGTTAACAAACCCCAGGGGGTATCTTCTCACCCAGGTAGAGGTGATCGTGGAGCAGATAGTATGGTCTACCAATTCATTAAATATATGCGTGAGGCATATAAATATATTCCAAGAGCTGGTTTGCTTCACCGATTAGACAAAGACACTCAAGGATTACTTTTGTTTGCTAAAAACATGCAGACATATAATGAAGTTAAGTCTCAATTTGAAAAGCGTGAGATTCAAAAGTATTACTTGGCTGTATGTGACAAGACAACACAAATGCATAACAATATAAAGAAGCAATTGGGGTTCTTGCATGGACAGGGTAGAGCAGAGAAGCCATATTCTGAGTACAAAACGACACTTGAACTTGTTGAAAATGTAACGAATATGCAAAATCCAGTTGTGTTAGATGGCTTTATTGGAAGAAGAAAAGGAACGCCGTATATGGTGTACACACCAGATCAAAGGCAGTCAGGTAACCTAATTGGAAGTAAGAACTGCGTCAGTGACGTTTATGTAATCTTTGAAGATGCTACTGAAATACAATTGTTGTTTGTTCCTCATACTGGGCGAACACATCAGATTAGAGCACAGGCAAGATACTTAGGTACGCCTGTACGTAATGACCGAATGTATGGGCTACAGGATACCCATGAGGGTACACTTCAGCTCTGTGCAGCAGCCATTTCATTTACGGTAAAGGGTAAAAAGGAAGAATTAGCACTTCCAATCGATCAAATTCTCGTTTAAGAGCATTGTAACGTCATCGTTAAGGTTATTTTCGTGCGTGCAAAAACATCACTATAAGTCATGGTTAGTTGTGATAGCTAGTAGAAATATTGCACTATTGTTATATGTCTAATAAAGAAGTTCCATAAACGTTGAAAATTGACTTTGTACACAAAAATTGAACCACAAAAAGAATCGAAAAAACAAGCGATTGGGGAAAGTAACTGTACGTTTAGAATTCTGTGAAACGAAGTAAGTAAAAAATTTTCAAAATGAAAAGTCAGTAAAATGGGTAAAGTTTCGGAAAAGGTTGGCAAATACGTAAAAAATGTTTATTAAAAACGTTTCGTAAACGTATCATTGAAGAATAGCACAAAAAAGGTACTGAGATATACATAAAATATGTAAAACTATCGCGTACTCAATAGTGTGGAAAAATGCGAAAAAATATCGATGCTATAATACCTTATGATCGGTTTTATAAGAGGTAAGGTCTTGGAAATGTTTAAATCAGGCAAAGCTGTTTCCTCATTGGTTCTTTGGACTGCTGGCGAAGATGATTTTGGTATTGGCTATACCGTGTTAGTGTCTGAGATTCAGTCAGCCTTGTTCGCAGTCGGTACTGTTGCAAATTTGTGGACGTATTCTGTTCATAATGAAAACGATAATTACCTTATTGGGTTTGATTCAGTCCAAAAAATGAGATTATTTCTTAACATGCTTGATGTTTCAGGAGTAGGGCCGAGAACTGCCATGCAGATTGTAGATACATTAGGTGTCGATGGAATTGCTCAAGCTTTGGGATCAAATGATGTAAAGGCTTTTTCTAAGGTCTCTGGAGTTGGTGCTAAAACTGCTGCAAAAATCGTACTTGAGCTTTCAGGTAAAGATTTCGATGTGACATCGGTTCTAAATCCTCAAAATGTAGATGTTTCAGCATTTCCAGATGTTATCGCAACGTTACAGAAACTTGGGTACTCATCATCGAATGCTAAAGAAGCAGTTGAAAAATCTGTTTCAGAACTTACGGCAAATCCATCGTTATCTACAGCTGAAAAGGTAAAATTAGTTCTCTCAAAGTAATATGATCGTAACAAATGGAGAGGACTCTGGAAAAGTACTCATGAAGAAGCTTTCGCGACCTGATCAAGTTGGTTCGCAGACAGTGCCTACCGATTTTTCACTACGACCTAAAACATTAAAGGAACTTATCGGTCGAGAGAAGGAAAAGCACATACTTTCTTTACTCATTGCTGATACTAAGAAAAAGTGGGAAAAAGGGGATAAAGCTGCGGCAGACCATGTGTTGGTATACGGCCCACCAGGGTTAGGGAAGACGACGATTGCACACATACTTTCTAATGAGCTCGGAGTGACGGTTAAAGTCACTTCTGGACCTGCGATTGAACGTCAAGCTGATCTTATTGCAATATTAACTAACCTTGCAGCTGGGGATGTGTTGTTTATTGACGAAATTCATCGTTTGCGTAAGCCAGTAGAAGAGCTTTTGTACCCAGCTATGGAGGATTTTCAAGTGGATATCATAGTCGGACAAGGGACGGCATCACAATCTGTTCGTTTCACATTGCCACCATTCACACTGATAGGAGCAACAACGAGAATTGGGTTACTTTCTTCACCTTTACGTGATCGATTTGGTGTGTTGTTGCACTTAGATTTTTATTCAGTAGAGGAGCTTTCTTTGATGTTGCAACGTCTAGCAAAGGGTGAAGATATTGCTATCGATGCTGATGCTTTTACCGAAATTGCGAAAAGATCTCGAGGAACTGCCCGAATTGCCGTGAGATTGCTTAAACGCGTTAAAGAATACCTTGCTGTGCACGGAGAAAACGCCAAAATTCTTACTCGAGAACTTGCTTCTGATGCACTTGATCTGCTCGGTATAGATTCTTTAGGTCTTGATCGCTTGGATCAAATAATCCTTAAAACAATGGTCGAAAAATATGGTGGTGGCCCAATTGGGCTAAAAACCTTGGCCGCCGCAGTCGCTGAGGATGAAGAAACTATCGAAGTCGTGTATGAACCGTTCTTAATGAGAACGGGGCTAATTAAACGTACTCCACGGGGGCGAGTTGTTACACCACTTGCGCTCGAACATCTTGGACAATACAGTTAAAATATTGCTATAGTAACTATATGGAAAATGTGGCACAACCCGTAAGAAGACCTGATGATGTAGCAGTAGTTGCAGATACATCTGGGCTATTAATGAGTAATGACTCTCCATTTACTAAAATAGCAAGACAGCTTGATCAAATTCGTTCAAACTTTCAGGTTTTGTTAGCACCGGGTGAAAAGCAGTTTAAGGATCTACCGAAAAGAGTCCGATTAATGGTTGTTTCTTTTGGTATTCCTTTGGTATATGCGTTACTTAAAGTGTATGTTATTCAATCTTCGACATCGATTCTAATATGGGGAGTTATAGCATTTCTGCTTGGTTTGCTTACCTATTGGGGGATTTATTGGGGAGTTAAAGGACAAGTTCGGCAAGAATCGTATTGGTCTGTATTGCTGTTGCCGGGATTGTTTGTTATTTCGAATATTCTATTTTTAAGTACGGTCTTTGTAGGAGAAATTAACCGATTGTACCTGTGGGGGCTTTTCGCACTCGCGATAATAACCTTTATGACGATATTGTATATTTTGTCTTTAGCCGTAAATATATTGAATGTATCGTTGTTTTATACCATTCCTCTGAGCAGACTAGGGGAGTCAGTTGCATACATTTGTAGTGTTATTATGATGTTTCTTATTTCATACACGTTGTTCGAGCACCTTCTTCCGTATTTGATCGCACTGAACTTTACCGCCATTGGAATATTATTAGGTGGAACATTTGTACTATTAGGAGCAATTGTAACCGCTTTATGGAACTACTTCGTGCCATATTCCCGTGGGTTTTGGCTCTTCGTATTGCTTTCGACTATGTTTTTGACTATTTCACTAGCTATTTCTACGACGTTTTTACCGTTTGCTTGGATCTCAGGTGTTGTCCATGGAATGGTCAGTTATGTGTTCATGGGATATATCATTCATAAAGAACAAAATACGTTAAATAAGACCATTATTTGGGAACTAATCGCAGTTGTTGCGGTAGCCTTTTTCACCATAATCTGGGCGTAGAGTAGAGGACTGTGGATAAGTATCGTCCTATAGTATACATATCCTATAGTTTTTAATGTGTTTAGGTACGAAAGTGCTATCTTTCCGAGAGTGGTAAGAGACCATATATCTGCATGAATTTAATTACGTAAGTATTCGAATTGTTTTTTAGAAAATCGAGTATTTCTACTCCCAAATAAACCAGTACCTTAAGAATCTGGTTTTTGAGCTTTGTTTGGTCAAAGTGCCCAATATTGTAAACGTATCGAGACTGAGTATAATCTCCCTTATACTCAGTCTAAATCTGTCGGTCTGGGAGGAGAGCCCTATTTGTGGCATTTTGATCTGTTTTCTCTTATTCTGATTATTTTCTTTTTAATTCACTTTATTCTCTTAGAAAATTCGAATTAAATTTGATTTATTCCATAATTACGACAAATTTGGCTTTACCCCTCTTGAACCTAGGTCTCTCGAAACTTGGAAATTTGGGCTATCTCTGCCCTTTCTTCCCCTTTTTGGGGAATTTACGATATACTGTGACATGCGTAAGATATCTATCCAACAACTACTTGATAGCGATAACCGCCCAAAATTGGAGTGTCAGAACGAATTCTTGTTACATCTCTATAATAACAACTACAGCGACGAAACTGTGTATAACTACAACAGGGATCTAACGTTCTTTGCTGAGTATATCGATGAAGCAAAAGTTGAGTTCAAGAAGGTCAATAAACTGACAATTACTTTTTTCAAAGGTTGGCTGAAGGAAAGGAACCATGTTCATCATACTCATGAAGTGGAAAAGGAATTAGAGCCAAAGTTAGGTGCGAATAACACCGTAGACATGGCATCTAAGGCTAAAAAGGCCTCAAAAACGAACGAGGCGAAGAAAGTTGACCAAGAACCTCAATCCGTTTCGTACAAAAACTCAAAATCGTTTGTTGGACGAAATAACAATCCAGAAATTTTAGATGCATTGTCTGTAAACAGGATTTTAGTTTCGCTGAGAAATTATTTACGATTTCTTGTTGAATATGATTATGAAACTCCTTTAGCACCTGATGCAGTTCAGTTAGTTCGTATTGCAAAGAAGAAACCTCAGGTACCAACCCTAGATGAAGTTGTTGCCTTGGTTGAAGCGCCATCACAGTATGAGTCTGAAGAAATTATTGCTTTAAGAAATCGAGCAGCACTCGAGTTATTGTTGGCAACGGGTATGCGTATTTCTGAAGTAGTGAGTATAAACCGTGATCAAATAAACTCTGATGGTAAACTTTTCATCACTGGTAAGGGAAAGAAGCAACGATTTGTGTATTTAACGCATAGGGCAGTCACCCATATTAAAGAATACCTGGCGAAAAGGGCAGACCCCTACCCTGCTTTGTTTTTGCCCACAAGTGGGAGCAGATTAAAAGGTTCAGACCCTCGAATTTCGACGAATTATTTGCAAATGAAAATCGCTCATTATCGTAGAATGCTTGAAATTATCGTACCAATGAGCGCACATACGATTCGACACGCATATGCAACGTATTTAGCTGAAAATGGTGCTAATCCAGCGGCAATTCAGGTACTTTTAGGTCACGAAAGTCTCCAAACTACCACACGTTACGTGCATACAAGCGATAAATTTGCCGAAGAAACACATAAGGAATATCATCCAGTAAGCGAAGATTGATTTTATTTTATTAAATTGATTATGTTTGGAAATTTATCTGTTAGTCGACTTTTTAGAAATCTCTTTTACTACAGTATTTTTTTATTGATTGCTGGCGGGATTATGGCGTATTTCGGATTGGTAAACAATGTTTATATACTTTCGATTTTTGGTTTTCTTATTTTTGTAGTCGTATTTGCAATCGAATTGCCATTAGTTGTTGGGTATTGGATTTCGGCAGTACTTGCAGAAAAGCTCGTTGCCAAAATGGGAATATCAAATAAGCTTGTGGCATTTCTTATTGTTCCGTTCGTTATGATGGTGATTTGTACGTTAGTTGCTTTGATGTATAGTGTGGCGAGTAATCTATGGTCTGTATCAAAATATCAAGTTAACATGTACACAGGAGAGGATTTTGCTTACCCTACCCACGTATTGAAAGATGAATCCGGAAAATTAACTGTTTCTATTATCCAGTCAGATTTACAAAAACAAGAACGAGCATTTTCCGTCGCTCTATATTCTAACGTAACTGAGCAATATGTTGATAAATTTTCATTTCACACAGATTGGTTAAATACCGGTAAGGTTGAATGGATAACTTTTGGGACAGATTCGATCTTACGAGTATCAGCAAAAGAAGGAAATTTTGCCTATCTTTTAACAGATGAAATTTGGGAACGGATATCACTAGACATGAAAACGCAGAGTGAGTGCAACCAGCTAAAGAATAGATTGAAAGAATATAAATCGCAGTACATGAATGCCGCGATATTGGTGCATTGTCCAAAATAAGGTTTAGTAGTTCTCTTCAACAAAGGATAGAAAAACAAGATATATAATTGGCAGTGTGTATCTACTATAGGGTATAATACACCTAATACCCTCGATTTTTTTCGATGAGCAAGTACTTTAATAAAACTTTTGCAATTGTTTGATAAAAACATTGTAAAAGTAATGGACTCTTAAACGGAGCTGCCACGATAAAGGACATGTATACTGTGTTTTTTCTCGTGGCAACAGCTCCGGGAACCGATACCCCGACCACGCGAAGTGTAGCTGAGAATAAGGAAGTGCAAGATGAAACGATGGCATTTGGTTGATGCCGGACAAGCCCCCAACTGGGTAGCCCCGCAGACGTTGCAGGTTAAATTCGTCAATGGGAGAACAAATGCAACGAACACAGCCTTTGGTTGTGTTTACGAGTTGCGCTTGTGGGGGGAATTGTACGATAGATTTTCAGATGTGAAGAATGTCGAACTTTTCACTTCTGATGATGTACTTTCCCTTTCTGCCGCTATTAAGGATGAATTTCCAGAAGCACAATTGACTATTTTCGATTGGAAAGACGGCCTCCGGGCTACAATCGCAGATAGTGAGGTTCTCTACTCAAGATATCATGGAGGTTTTCTCCTATATATTAAAAAGTAGATTACCGCGTTCGAAAGAAGTCCATTAATATCCCCCGTCACGGGTAATCTTTTTTACTCGTGACGGCTGGACTTTTTATTTCAAACTAAACATTTTTTTCCTGGTACTGCGCAATTTTTATTAGAAGAAGCGCATCTTTGAATACAGATGCCATTGCATTATTGCTGACGTGCGAAATATTTGCTAAATCAATACCTTCATGGAGAGCGTTAAGGAATACTGATGGCGGAGCTGTTATTGTTTGTCCTACTGAAAGTATGTCATGTTGGTGGTTGAATAAACCGGTGAGGGCATTCATAAGTATAGGGTTTTCTGCAGAACTGACACAGTATACTGGACTCACTTGTAAACTATCATTAAATTCTACTGGGGAAGATATGATCGACAATCGAGTGTCATCTAAAATTTCGCCTAATATTGAGAAAATAGTATTAAGTGGTACTGAGATTTTTTTATGATTTTGTAGCCACGTATCAATCAGCGCAAGAGTTTGGCTCCTAAGTTTTACCCATATATCTGGGTTTTCTTGGTAATGCTGGTCATGAATTACTTGTTGATCGTGTAGTGTTTGATCTAAGGAGGCATTACTTTTTGTTATATATTGAGTTGCTTTAGTTAGTGAGTAGATTGTAAGCTGTTGTGTTGCGGTATTTTTGCTTTCAAGTATTTTTGTGCAAAGTTGTTGGTACCATTCGGCGAAGATAATCTCCCCAGTTGGGCCAATGGTAATTGTTCCCTGAATCCCACCATTTTTATGAATCAATTGTTCAATTTCCTCTCTTTCCTTTACTGTGAAATGATTCATTAACGGATCCCCGAAATCAAAAATTTTAATTTTTTTGTCCTGAGTAATACCTGCAAGAGATGACCAGAGTGAGGTAAAAAACCATGGCGTGTCGTCCGTCCCTTGCATGACGTGAATATCAGGGATATATCCCAGGAGAACTCCGTGAATCAGATTCACTGCGGCATTCTTTAATTCAGCAGCCGGAATGGAAGAAAGTTTCTCAATTGAAGGAATTGTAGATTTACCTGAATAACCGTCTCGAATTATTCTTTCTCGCTCTAATAACTCATCGTTAACGTCAAAGCTATTATGAGGTAATGGTTCAATCAGTGGCTGAGTGACTATACCTTCGTCAGATATATTTGTATCGACAACTAACGATCCAAGGCAATGACGACTACACCCATAAGCGTAACGGGAAGATGTAACTTTTTCTTTGATATATTGTGAGTACTGTTCAGTCGTTAATTTGCTTTTTATGTCAATACCTCTTAAACGCAGTTTTAATTCGATTATGGGTACTTTTACAACCGAATCATTACGTTTGATTGCTATGAATTCCCTACCTAAACCTAGAAAACCAATAGTCTCATTTTCAACGATGTCTTGCGGGATAGGTAATCCGGTATGCTCAGTCACAGCATTTGGCTCTACTGGAA
Organism: uncultured Candidatus Saccharibacteria bacterium; assembly: GCA_964499355.1. Lineage (GTDB taxonomy): Bacteria > Patescibacteriota > Dojkabacteria. Next base: position 16,209 of record CAZCKT010000001.1, read on the forward strand.
TTCTAGGAATTACCTGATTGCCAACGAATGCGGTTAAGAGTTGCAATTGTTTATTTGGATCTTTTGCAGCACTTTGGTAGTCACGGGTTAGCTCAGCGAATTCCACATCAATGTACCCTTTTGGTATTGGACGTGGTTCGGCTGCCATAGTGAAACAGCTAACTCGCAAGTCCCATTACTTCATCATCGTCAGCGACTCGGAATACTTTTACTCCAAATGTTTGTCGGTTTGCCAAAACTGGAATGCTTTGGAAGTTCGTTTTGATTACTTGACCTTGTTTTGAGATCAAGATAATTTCGGTATCTTCAGTTCTTTCTGATTCTGGGAAGATTCTCGCAACTCGGAGGTTACCTGTTTTACCACCAATCTTTGCTGCGAATATTCCTGTTCCTCCTCGGTGTTGCTTTTTGAATTCTGCAAGTGCGGTAGCTTTTCCAAAACCTTGTGCTGAAACCGTCAATAATAGGTCGGTTTTATTACTGACAATATCGAACGAGATTACCATGTCATCTTTCTTCATACCTATTCCTTTCACACCCATCGTATTTCGGCCACTTTCTTTCACTTCCTTTTCTGGGAAGCGAATTGATTTACCTTTTTGAGTTACAAGGATAAGCTCGTCTTCTCCTGTGGTTAATTGTGCTTGTACTAGACGATCATTATCTTTCAGAACTATAGAAACTAAGCCATTCTTGCGGATGTTATCGTAATCTGAAAGTTCAGTCTTCTTCACAATCCCATTTGCTGTTGCCATTGCAATATACTTCCCATTCGCACGGCTTTGCAATGAAAGTAATGAACTAACTTCGGTGTTCGGTGTAATCTGCAAGAGGTTTACAATTGGTAATCCCTTTGCGACTTTCTTTGCTTCTGGAATTTCATAGCCACGGAGTTTGAATACTTTACCATCAGACATAAAGACTAATAACCAGTCGTGCGTTTGACATAAGAGTACGTGGTTGACGTAATCATTTTCCTTCAATTTTGCGCCAATCGAACCTTTACCGCCGCGGTGTTGGAGTCTGTATTCTTCTGGTGAAACGCGCTTGATGTATCCAGTTCTGCTAATGGTTACGAAAGTTGGCTCGTTTGGTACTAGATCTTCTTCTTGTGGTTCATCAACGTCACCTTTGAATACTTTCGTTCGTCGTTTGTCGGCGTATTTCTCTTTTACTTCTGCCAAGTCGGTTTTGACTAAATCTAAGATCATCGATTCTTTTGCTAAGTACATTTCGTGGTGCTTAATGTTTTCCATTAAACCATTGTAATCATCAAGAATCTTTTGTCTTTCTAATGCGACTAATCGTTTAAGAGACATATCAAGAATCGCTTGTGCTTGAACATCGGTAAGATCAAATCTTTCCATCAAGTTTGTTTTCGCTTCATCTTGTGATGCTGAGGCACGAATTACTTTGATAACTTCATCAATAAAATCTAGCGCTTTCAATAACCCTTCGAGGATGTGAGCTGAATATTTATTCTGTGCGAGTTCGAATTCGAGTTTTCGAATAATGACGGTCATTCGGTGCTCAAGGTATAACTCGAGCATTCGCTTAAGGTTAAGCGTTTTTGGTTCATCATCAACTAATGCAATCATATTTGCATTGAAATTCATCTGCAATGGCGTGTACTTAAACAGCTTTTGCATTATGATTTGAGGTGAATATCCAGACTTAATCTCGATATAGACCCGAATTTCGTTCTTTGCTGATTCGTCTCGGAGATCCTTAACTCCTTCAATCTTTCCATCATGGACAAGCTGTGCAATTTGTTCCATTAATACGGCTTTGTTCACTTGGAATGGAATCTCAGTAATGATGATTGCTTGTCTGCCTGCGTTTGTTTCTTCAACGTTCATCACACCACGCATTTTTACTCGACCGTTTCCAGTTTCGTAGTAGTTGATGATGTCTTTTTGATTATAGATTTGACCACCGGTTGGGAAGTCAGGTCCTTTAATATGCTTGATTAGGTCAAGGGTCGTGACTTGTGAAATGAATCTTGGGTACAGGGATATGATTGGTGCTCCTGTAAAATCCTTTGTGATTTCTTCGAGCATTGCTCGGTTAAATCCAAGTTCTTCAATGTTTTCGACAAGAATACCTTGCTTAACGAAAAGTTGTAATGCTGCTACCTTTTCTTTGTATTGTGGGTCGTTTGGTGCAACATAGTTTTCCCAGTATTCAAATGGTTCACCATTTAGTAATTGTGGAACTCGGCTCTTTTGTTCTCGCATATTTCGCAAAGCGTTGTATGCAGATTTTCCTTCCCATGTGTTTCCTTGCTCGATCATTGAGATCAATGCGTCAATCAATTCGCCAAGGTTATGTGGTGGAATTTTAGTTGCCATACCGACAGCAATACCACTTGTTCCGTTCGCTAGTAAGTTTGGAAATGCTGCTGGAAGTGCTACGGGCTCGTTTCTTGTTCCATCATAATTGACTCGATATAATACTGTTCCTTTTTCGATATCTTTAAGAAGTTCTACTGCAATTTTTGAAAATTTTGCTTCGGTATAACGCATACTTGCTGCGACGTCTCCATCGATTGAACCGAAGTTACCCTGTCCATGTACCAATGGGTAACGCATGGTAAATGGTTGGACCATGTTGACGAGAGTTTGATAGATTGCTTGGTCACCGTGAGGATGATAGTTACCCATTGCTTCACCAACAATTTTTGCTGATTTTCTGGTTGCTCCTGTTGGCCAAAGAGTAAGATCACGCATTGCAACAGTAACACGTCGCTGTGATGGCTTAACACCGTCTTTAACATCTGGAATCGCACGGTCAACGATTACACTCATCGCATAGTCAATGAAGTCCTTTTTAAGCTCATCTGTGATCGAAATTGAAACAGTATCACCTGCTTTCATTCCTGCACCTGTGGTTAGCATGTCGCTTAACCCTTCTGTTACTGATTCTCCAATTTCTAAATCGCCGGTCGCTGTCTTGTAATCATCGGATTCTTCCTCTGTGACTGCCGTAGATGTGGCAGATTCCTTTGGTTCAGAACCTTCTTCAATTTGTTCATCAATGAGTTTTTTGACGTCTTCTGGGACGGGTGTTTTATCTTTTGTCATACGTGGCTATTCTATGGGAAAAATGGGGCGGAGTCAATCATTTAGCGTGCATTTTGCAAGCGGTCGATAGGGTTACCTTTGAGTTGTTTTGGAATAATTCCGACCATGCGAAACAAACCTGGTTGAGGGTCTACTCCACCACCACGAGGGTCATCCCATTTTTCAAGGTAATTCTCAAGTCTTAAAACTTGTAGTGAATCTTGGTGTTGTGTCTGTGGAACTGGTGGCTTTGGATCGACAATAGTAACAGGGTTGTCGGAATTTTCATCTAGGCTGGTAATTAAGAAGATATGTCCCCATCCATATTTGTATCCGAAGCAAAGAATAAAACCACCTTTGTCAATAATATCTTTCTTCGCCGTTGTAAATAACTCATCCCATTTAAATCGAGGAAATAGATATAAGTCTCTTACGCCATAGTCGGGGGGCAACTCTTTTGTTTCGTATAATTCATGATTTGGATCAAGAATTTCGAGTGCTGGTGAAAGTGCTGCATCGTTTATTAGAGGTGCATCTGATTGCGGAACAATGTATTCGGTATATCCCCGAATATCAGTATATTGTTTCCCTCGAAGCTTATGAAAAATGTCAATAATTCGGATATCTGGAACAATTCCTGTAGCAAAATAATAGCTAATTTTTTGTATCATCGCGAAACATGCTAACCCGCAACTGTTGTCCATGAATTTCTGCATTGCTACTTCCAGAAAATCGTATCCTTCTACTTCGTTTGGGTCACCTTGTTTTGAAAGAATTACCGGTTCATTTGTACCAACTTTATCTGTAAAGAAAGTTGGTTCTTGTAGTAAGTGCTTTGCTTGGGACCTTGTAAGTAAACGCCACTCTTCTTCAGTCGGATATGGTCTTGTGACGTCATCTGGTTTATAACCTAAACCTGCAGCAACTAAAGCGGCAAAACCAGCAAAACCAGCTACCATAAAGGCGCGTCTTACGCCACCGAACTCTTCTGGAGTTTGTGGTGGTATTACTGCCACTTATTTCCTATTTAAATGAGACCATTTCTACTTCGAAAATCAACGTTGCATTTGGTGGAATAACGCCACCTGCTCCTGTTGATCCATATCCTAATGATGGTGGAATAACAAGTTTTCTCTTCTCGCCAACTTTCATTCCAACAACACCTTGATCCCAACCTTTAATAACATTTCCTGCACCAAGAACAAAGGTAAATGTTTGTTTTCTGTCATAAGAACTGTCGAATTTTGTTCCATCCTTTAATGTTCCAACATAGTTAACAGAAACAGACTGTCCTGCTTTTGCTCCTTCACCTGTTCCCTCCTTTAATGTGGTCATTTCAAAGGTATCGGTATTTGTTGTTGCACCAGCGACTGTTGGAGTTGGTGTCGTTGTTGCATTTGTTGTTCCGTCTGGGTTTGCCATGATGTAATAAACTAAAATTAATGAACTTATTATTGCGAGTGAAACAATCGTTGGAACGACGTATTCTGTCGCATTTGCCAAAAGTGGCGTTTTATTTTCTTGTGCCATACTTTTCAATAAATATTATCCCTGAATAATTGTTCGTTCCTTCTGTCCAAAGCTGGACGAAATAGTTCCTTTGTCCTCAGCAATTTTACGAATGAGTGAAACCAGAACGAAAGCTATTGTAATAAAGATTATCTGTTGGGTAAAGAGCGGTAACGATAACTGCCAAGGCATGACTAAGTCTCCAGATGCATTTGCAAATGGCCAGATTGCACGAAGTGATGCCAATATAAGTCCAACTATGAATGCTAAAAGAAGTGATTTGTACTTATTCATGAATAACTCTAAAAGTCTGACGCAAACTAACATACCGATGCCAAGTCCAACAAAGAACAAAAGCAGTGATAGGAATGAATACAAATCTGCATTTCTCGAAGTAATATGGTCAACAGAAGCTAGTAATGGTGCATATAACCCCATTATCAAAAGAGCAAAAGAAATACTAATACCAGGGAAGAATCCTGCAAACGAGGCAAGAAGACCTCCACCAAGGAACAAGAGTAATCCTGGTTCAGTTGCAGCTTCGCCTGCTTTAATACTAAACAATCCATAAAAAGCTGCAAACGTTGCTAAGAAAAGTAAGAATTCTTTCCAGGTTTTATTGTCCATTTCTTTATAAGGAATGACAACACTAGCTAAGACAATACCAAATGAAATTGCTGCTACTTGTGATGGATACGTTTCAAATAACCCGCTGACTGTATGGGATAATCCTACAATAGTTATAGCTAATCCAATAAAAATTGGTAACCCAAATCCCCAATGCATTGATTTGAAGGATACGGCTATTTCGTCTTTTTTTGCTTTTCCTAAAATAAATAAACCAATTGTTTTCAGGAATTCGGTTCCATCGTAAAAGAATTTAATCATTTCATTGTAAATTCCCCCTACTATGGCTACAGTTTGCATGCCAACACCTGGAAGTAACTCTCCCAATGCCATTATTATTCCCCAAGTGAAGTTTTTTAAGTAGGTGATCATAGCTGAGTATACCAAATTTTACTTTTGCGCGGGGTAATCATTTACTTCTATTTTTCCTTCTTGATATGAGGTTTCAAGTTTTTCGATTGTTTGCCAGTCACCGTCTGTTATTCGATCTGAATATTGATGCAATACAGCGAGTGCCGCTTTTTCAGATTCAGCAAAGTTTTCTCTTAACTCTGTAGCGACTTTACTTGAAACGATTTTGATAGACATATGATTTCCAAAAATTTTTCGTGATAACAATGCCACTCTTTCATTAAAGCCACAATCAGAGGCAATTATTGTAATTTCAGGATTTATTTCTTCTGCAATTAATCGCCGGAGCATTAGCAATTGTGGGAGTTTGGGTCTTGGATAATCGTTTTATTTGGAACGACGTGATTACTTAAATACGTAAACATTATGGAGGCTTGTGTTGGAAAGTTTTCTTCTGCATCTGCTGGCTTTCCTCCAGAGACAATAATCCTATCAAAATTTTGCTGATTCATTTCTTGGATCGCGGAATCGAGACGATTAGCTAGTGTTTCGGAAATCGTACCGTCGCTTTTGAGAGTAAAACCAAGAATTAATAATGTAGTCATTTTGTTAAATTACCATACAAATTAGCTTGTTCTAGCAATTCTTCACACCGGTCAATCCACTTTTGTTCACCAAGACCGCTTTGTAATAACTCTTCATACCACTGTTTACGTCGGATAATCTCATCAATTCCAGCATTAGCTACTAGCTGATCGTTGGTTATTGCATACCCTGCCATATTCATTCCCATATCTGTGGGTGATTTATACGTTTGCATATAATTATTTTTTGGAATAATTTCTTTGAGTAATCCAGTAATAATGGGGAATGCATCGACATCTCTATTGTAATTTACTGCATCAATTCGATATGCATTTTCGTGATGGTAATCGTAAAGATTGAAATCTCCTATGTCCGCTGTCGCTGCTTCGTAGGCTAGATTGACTGGATGTTTGAGTGGCAAATTCCAAATTGGGAAGAGTTCAAATTTTGCATAACCCGAATCTTTTCCTTTTTGTTGATCGTGATAGATTTGTCCTAAACATGTGGACATTTTCCCGCTATTCGAGGCTGGGCCAATAACTAAAACTAGTGGTGATTTTGTTGGAACATATTCATCCTTTGCGTAACCATTATCAGAAACGACTACTTTTGGATCAGGATATCCAGGAATAATGTATCGAAGATATGTTTTGTACCCCTTAGATTCTAAAATTTGTTTGAAATCGGTGATTTTGGATGATAATTCAGAAACCAAATTGATAACCACAGATATTTCTACATCAAATACTTCGGAATATTCAGCAATAATTTTGAGTGTTGAATCAGTATAATCTTCAGCAACATTTGTGAGCATTCGATTTGATTCGATGTCTTTTGCATTGACGCAGAAAATAATTTCAAATGGTTGATCTACAGCTTTTATAATATCTGGTTTTATCTTTGGATTAAATCCAAGCAAAACTCTCGCAGCATGCGGGTCATATAAAAATTTCCCACCTATTTCTAAGTACATTGTGCCATTCGTAAAATGCGACATTCTTTCTGTAATTGCGGCACTTTGTTTTTTTAAGTACAACGCGTTGTCAAAACCTAATTGGGTAACTGGTATTGTTTCTGTCGAATCCACGTATGCTATCGTTAATTTATATCCAAGATTTCGGTATAATTTCCGAAAAACATGACTACTCTATCGATTCCTAATGCATTTCCACTACAGTCCGGAAGTCCATGTGCTAATGCTTCAACAAATTCCCAGTCGTAGGGATATTTTGTTTTATCACTACTCTGCTCTATTTTTTGAATTTCTCTTTCGAATGTTGATTTTTGCAAGGAAGCATCAGTATTTTCTGTATATGTGTCGCAGATTTCTAATCCATTAATCATAATTTCGAACCGTTCTGCCCAAACATTTCCGTTTGCCACTACCCCACTTTTGGGCTTTGCTAACGGCGATAGCTCATGTGGATAATCGTATAAAATTACAGGAATATTTCCTGGAAGGTTTGGTTCAACATAGGTTAAGAATAATTGGTTGAATAGTTCTTCCCAAGTAGTCGAATCTTCGATTATGATTGGTAGATTCTTTTTTTCAATTAATTCTGCAAGCAAGGTAACCGAAAAGCAGCTAGTAGAATTATCCCAGGATTCTTCTAAATCAACCCCCAAATATTTTTTGAAAGAATCGTTGATACTTAGTCTAGTCCATGGACCTGTCAATGAAATTGTTTGAGTGCCGAAAGTGATATGTTGTTCATCGAGTTCTAGTCCGTTCGCAATGAAATGAAACAATTCTTCTGTTGTTTGCATGAGATTTTCATAGTTGCTTCCAACTTCGTACCATTCGAGCATTGAGAATTCTCCGAGATGTTTCCCTGACAAAGGTTCTCCATTTCTAAAACTGCGTGTAATTGCAAAATTGCTGCCAAAACCAGCTGCTAAAAGTTTCTTTTGAAATGCTTCAGGTGATGTCATGAGAAACTTTTTTTCGGTTGTTTTGCCATCAAGCCCTACCCTTCTTGATTCAGTGTCATAAATATCCAAATAAGATTCAGGGATAAGTGCATTATTAAGAATCGGAGGTTCAACTTCAAGCAAATTTTTCTCAAGGAAAAATTTGCGAATCAAACCTACTATCTTCAATTTTAAAAGATATTGTTTTTTAACAGATGGATTTGTAAGTAACTGTTGGAAGAATGATGCCATCAATGATTATACAACAGAACCTATTAATACTCATACGTGATTATTCTACGATTATTCAGTAGTTCGTCCCATGTAGGTCCCATATTCAGGGTCAATTTTGACCTTGGTCCCAATTTCTATGAATAATGGGACTTGAATAACAGCACCTGTTTCGACGGTTGCTTCTTTGGTTGCACTGTTCGATGTGTTTCCCTTTACTGCGGCTGAAGTTTCTGTAATTTCAAGAATGACTTGTGGGGGAAACTTAATAGAGATAGGCTTTTCGTTGTAAACAATAAGAATATATTCGCTTCCTGCTTTCATATACTTAAGATAGTTTGCAAGAAGATCATTTGAAAGTTCGAATTGTTCGTAAGTATTTGGATCCATGAATGTCGAAATATTTGCATCACTGTACAAGTACTGCATTGTTCGAAAGTTGACATCTAATTCCTCTACTCGTTCTCCTGATTTGAAAGTAAATGGAATAACTCGGTTCGTATTTAAGTTTTTCATTTTAACGCGGGTAAATGCTGATCCTTTACCTGGTGAATAAAACTCTGCGTCGGTTATAAAATATGGCTCGTTGTTGAACATGATGAACATGTTCTTTTTGATGTTGTCTGTTTGTGCCATTGCTATGCGTTATTAATTTGGTTTTCTGGTCGAATTATAGCACGCAGCAAATAATTTTGGCTATTTCTTTGGGAGTTGCAAGAAAAACGTTGTTCCAACATTTAACTTACTTTCAAACCAAATTTTTCCTCTATGTGCATCAATAATTTTCTTTGCAATGAAGAGTCCAATGCCAGTTCCGTCAGGTCGTACTTGTTTTGCATTTTCTAATCGAGAGAATCGTTTGAAAATATACTCTTTCTTATTGTCGGGGATTCCGATACCAGTATCTTTAACTTTAACAGTCACATTGTCAGAGGTTTCGGAAACAAAGACAGACACACTACCCTGTTTTGTATAACTGAGCGCATTATCAATTAAGTTCAGAATCGCCTCATAAACTTTTGTTTGGTCAAAAGGTGCAGTAATCTTTTTGTTTGGAATATTCGATTCAAGTGTAACTCCTTTTTGTTTTGCTTTTTGTGTTAATTCTTGTACCGCAGTTCTCGTGAGTTCGCTGATATCTCCAGATGCTTTGTTAATAACTAATCGTGATTGTTCAATTCTAGATGCATTCAAAATATCTTCAACAATATTATTCAGTTGATCGGTATTTTTCAGAACTCTGAGTAATGATGGGGAAATGTTGTCATTTACTTTTCCTAAATCCCCAGCAAGAATCATTGATAAATAACCACGAATTACTGAGATTGGAGTCCTTAGCTGGTGGCTTGCCATTGAAATGAAGTCGCTTTTTGCTTTATCTAGCTCCTTTAATTTTTCGTTTGCATGCGTAAGCTTCTTTGTCTGTTGGTCAACCTTTTTTTGAAGTATTGCATTGAAGTTGTTCGTGCTTTCAAGTAATGATCGCTCGGTTAAGGCTACTTGCAATCGCTGACCTAAATATGAAATAGCTTCAATTTCCTGCTTTGTGTATGCATATTGACCTGCTTTTTCGCTTAGCAGAAGGGCAATTGAGGGAGATAGACGAAGAACCATACCATACCCTCTTTGTTGTAGATATTTTCGTTGCTTTGTTGCATCACCTAATTCTTGAGCCAAATACATCTTTGCAACACCGAATTTGAAAGTATCCAGTTCTATAATTGTATGCTCGTTATTGGTAATTGTTGCTCGAAGTTTTGGAATATGGGTATTTAAAATCGATGCCAATTTATCCATGTAATTTGATAATGATAGAGGGTCCCCTCGAAGTTCATCAATTTCCTTTGCTATTTCTTCAACTTGTATCTTTTCTGTTATTAATAATCTTCCAACGAACCTCGCTATGATTTTTAGGAAGACTCTTATATTAGAAGCGACAGTAAAAGCAAAGACGAGGTCTATAAAAATGTTCACTGGATCATAGAACGATAAGTGAAGAATTTTGATTTCGACAGTTCTAATTAAGAAAATAATTCCGTAAAAAAGCCCTGCTAATAAAAATACTTCAACCAGGTTGGCAACGAAGGTTCCAATATCGAATAATCGATGATAAATAATTGCTTGTGTCGTAAAGTAGAATAAAAATAACGTACTAACGGGACCGAAACTTGAAACGGTGTCCATTCCAAGCATCGGTAATAACATATTGGTTACTAATGCCCCTGCTGCCGACAGAACAAATCCAGTAAGTAGGTATTTTAAACGTAGTTGATCTAATCCTTGGGCTTTTCGATATTTCATATACATCCAACCTAAAAGATAGAAGATTCCGCCAGCTAAATAAACGAAATAAACAGTGTATTGATACCCGTAATCAAACTCGATACCTGCAGAGCTTTCTCTGAATCCTGTGATAAAGTTTGAGCCAAGCAGTGCGACTGACAAGAATACTAATCCCATGGCCGCAAAAAACAACAAAAGCGGATCGTGTTCTTTTTTTGAAGACCGAGGAAAATTAGATATGAAACCATATAAGGCTAAGGGAAGAAATGTTGGACCGATAAATGCGAATCTCGCAAATAACATGTGATATCCATCTGTCGTTGCGTATTCGAGTAATCCTAACGGTAAAATCCAAAGGACAGTTATTATAGTAATTAGGAAATAGTAAAATGCAGAAGTTTGCCGCTTAGTTTTAATAAGCGCTGAAAGCCCAAGAGTAAGGTTAAGAATACCAACAAGTGCAATGACTGCAACCGAGATCATGATTTATTCTCAGTTGGTTTATGATAATAGACGTGCTTTATTTTGCTTTTGTTTTGCTCAAACAATTTCGCGTCGTATTCATGAATATAAATTTGTGGAGTTAGTGAATTCTTGTTATTCGAATAACTCTCTTTGAAATCTTTATTAACTTTTGATAAATGTTGGATAACGTGGTGTTGTACTTCGGTTACTTCTGTAGGTAAAATTTTATTTGCGTTTTGGGTTAGTTCGATATTAATACTAAACGCCATTGATTTATCAGTGGAATATGTCGTTTCGAGTAAAAAAGAGTGAACGAACTTCCCTATTTTGGAAGTATAAAGTGCATCCTGAATATCAGCGGGATAAATATTGGCACCGTCTAGTGAAATTGTTCCGTCACTCCTGCCGTAAATAACGACAAATGGAAGTTTCATCGACTTGCTTTGATATTTTTTACGTTCAGGTGGAGATAGAATTGCCATTGCTTCGTTGTACGAGAGTAGCTTACCGGAATCCTTCAAGTTGTATCGAATCTTTGGGGAGGCAGTATCCTTATTCATCAAAGTAAAGAGCAGTTCGCCAGTTTGATGTTCTTCAATATAGTAGATTAACGGATTGTATTGTCCGACAAAGAGTGGGACCTTGTCTGATCCTAGGGCGTCTGTACGCACCATTACGTCTTCGGTTAATTTTTTACGAACTGCAATAGTGAAATCTGTCTCAAAAGCAACGCCGATGTCGATATCGGATGCTCCATAAGCCGAATAAACTTCACCTTGTGATCCCTTGATTTTTTCACGCATGAAATCGCGCCATCCTTCTGAAAAACCTTCTCCTCCAGTTACGATATTTACGCGATAATCACTCCATACCATTCCTTTTTCTTCTCCGTAATCGATAACTTCTTTGGTGAATGGTGGGTATCCGCAAATAACATACTCGAAGTTTTTGCCAAGAGTTTGAATTGTTTCAATGACATTTTCTTTGTTGGTGCCAATCGCTTTAACTAATGTGCTGTGTTGAGCGATAAAGGCAAACTTAATCCCGGTTGCCCACGGACCATTGGACCAGCAGTTAAGTACAACGACGTTACGTTTATGAAATGAATTAAAGGTGTAATCAAGAGCAAATGTTACTAACTTGTTCAATTTTTTTTCTTCCTGAAACGATCGTACCCACATTGTGGCCTTTCCAGTACTACCTGCAGATTCATCGATATTCCCGGCATTTGGCAACTTTCCGTCAAGTGCTCTTTCCTGTAAAGGGTATTTCAGAATGTACGTATCTTTTGTTGTGATTGGGAGACTTTTAACACTCTTTATATCACTACTCGTTCTATTATGCTCCGCTAGGAATTTTTTATAAGCAGGGATACGATAGCTAATAGCCTTGACATAGACAGTTGATTTCAATTTTCCTAACCAGGTAAATAAATTTGGTGGTGTATTAGTTATAACAATTCTCAGAACACGAGGATTCGCCATTAAAATGGATTCAAATGTTTCTAGTAACGTTAGTAGTTGGGGCCACATAGCGTCTTAGCCAAAGAGCAATTTCTTTTTTATATCGTTGTATTCCTGTTCGGTAATTACTTTTTCATCAAGAAGTTTTTTGTATCGTTTCAATTTTTCGGCAATAATTTCGTCTTTATCTTTTTCTTCAGCAGCTTTCTTTGATCGAGCTTCAACAGGTAACTTTTCTTTTGGTGTTTCTACTAGTCCAAGGATTTCTTTGATTTTTGAAACAACCATAGTTGGTGTCGTGTTTGCTTTAACCAGATATTCAGTTGCTCCGAGTGATTTCGCTTCTCGGATATTTTCATACTGGCCAAGGTTTGAAAGAACAATAATTTTTGACTCAATCTTAGAATTATTTTTTAGAGCCTTAAGCACTTCAAATCCGTTCATGTTTGGCATTAAAATATCAAGGAGTATCATCGCAGGTTTACATTCTACAGCCCGAAGTAATCCTTGTTCACCATCGAATGCTGTTTCAACACGGAATCCTTCTAATGAAAGTTTAAGACGGTACATCTCAACTAAATCTTGGTTGTCTTCAATAATAAGAATTGTTGGAACTGTTGGTTTCGTACTTGGCATGTGTGCAGTGTAATAACTAGGTAAATTATTATGGATGATTTTTATGAATAAGTAAAGAATTTTTAGGACTTTTCTGTTAGTGAAACTATGATTTCTGACGCCCTCTCAATGTTCCACAACTTAGCAATTTTATGTGTCTTTTTCTGAATCGTTTGATATACAGCTTCATCTTGGAAAAGTGATTCTGCTGCTACAAATGCCTTGGCAAAAGACATAGCAGAATTATCTTTAAGTACAAATTCTGGAGTAACGAGTTTCACAATTTCACTCGCTCCAACATAGGGAGAAACGATTGAGGGGACTCCTCTACTCGCAGCTTCATTTACAACGACACACCAAGGATCCTTTTCTGATGCAACGATATTAAATGACATTTGATTAAAATATTCTGTTTTTTCCTCTTCTGTTCTTGCATAGTTTTCCAGAATTATTCTATTGTCGCTTAATCTTGCTTTTGCAATTTCTGCTTTTAGTGGACCGTCACCAACGAAAAGCATTCGCGCGAGCGGATTTTTATAGTATCTAAAAGCATCGAGCATTTCACGAATTCCTTTCCGGTCAGAAAAATACCCTAGGAATCCGAAAGTTAGTTTTTTGCTTTTGGACTGTTTGAATGAGTCAATTTCACTTTCAAGATATGTAGCTTGAATTGTTCTGACTATTTCCTGACTAGTTAACGGGAGGCTAAGGCTTTTTAGATATCCATTGGTCATCTCTGAAAAGGAAAGAATGGTATCTACTCTAACCGCAAGTAAAAATGTCATTACTTTCTTGTAGATATTTTTTAAAAAACTGTCTGACCCAGATGCTGAAATATGTTCATTCCAAAGAATTCGGTCTTTCCGAGGGACGTAGCTTAACGTCCCCATAAGTCGCAGGGTTGTTAAATTTGTTGGCATATTGTCTAGATAGATTACTTTCGACTGACGCGGAATTTGTGTTTGTAATTTTTTTAATCCAATGACCCAAACAATTTTATTTAACGGACCGAAAGGGAAAAGGCGTTTATTTTCTAGTTGAATTGTTTGGTAGTTCTTTTCCGAATCGTAGCTCGTTTCGTCCCACTGTCTTCCCTCTTCATGAGGCTTTTGCATATAAACAACTAGTAGGTCTGTATGTTTAGCAATTTCGATAAAAAGTTTGTGTCTATATGGACTGAAATAGTTTTGAAATATTACCAATGGAGAGTGGCTCTTTGTCATTTATTGGTGCGAGCTGGTTTATGTGATTGTGTATATTCTATTATAGTTTCGATTGTTTGGTTAGCTGTCTTGCTCCATGTAAACGTTCGAGCGTGAGCTGCACCTGCAGATAATTGCTCTACTGGCACCTTTTTCCGAGCAAGCTTGTACAGAATTGGTTCAGCAAGTTCAGGCTTGTGAGGATTCACTAAGAAGGCATATTGACCTACCATTTCTTGTACAGCTCCGATTGCTGCGCTTATAACTGGTACGCCCAAGGACATTACTTCGATTTCTGGTAATCCACAACCTTCAATAAAGGATAATCTAAAGAGACCGAGCGAATGGACAATATACCAAGCCAGATCTTCATCAGGAACATTGTCGATGAGAACCATATTTTCGAGGACACCCTCGGCTTTTGCCAGCTTGATGATTTGATCTTTAATTTTTATTCCACCTGAAAATACTAATTTTGTATGATTTGTATCTTCATGCTTTCTGATAAAGAGTGCAAATGCTTTGATTATTCCAGGTATATTTTTATTGAAATCAAAACCTCCGAAATAGAAAAAGTAGGGTTCACGAATTGGTGCCGGTTTATTTAACGCAGATTCAGGTTTTTGATGTTCAAAGATGTTTCCAAGCAATACCGAGTGCATATCCTCTTTTCTTCCAATAAATCGTTCTAGCGCGTGTGAAGTATCATCCGAGTTGGTCACAATTAAATCACTTTTCTTCAGTTCTTGTAAGTAAAGATTGTATTCAATACTTAGAAGTGGATCGAGTATTTGGTTCTTTCCCCATCGATGTGTTTTGAGGGGGGCGACGTCATGAACCATGGTTACCGTATAATCAGCGTATTTTGATGAAAGGATTTGTTGCCGAGGCAGAAAATACACGGTTGGTTCAGCTATTGTTTGAAGATAACTATCTAATGCAGGACCAGCAATCCATTTGTAATAAAAGTATTTCAGTATATTTCTTTTTTCGACTTTTTTTGCAATCGAAACAAATTTGGTTTTCTGGTATTTATCATCAAATACCTCAGATAAAGACGGCGTTGTTGCCCCAACGACGGTTATTGCACAAAACGCGTTGGTTAAAATTGGGTCTTGCCTCTCCCATCTTTTAAGAATTTCATCGTAAACTCGGTAGGTATATCGCCCTACTCCACGACCACGATGTGAATCCTGCAAAGGAAATCCGTTTAAAATCAAATGCTTTTTCTCACGCAGGTCAGTCATGTAGTCCTATTGTATCAGCTCTTGCTCAATCAATGCTGCAATCTTTTTACCCTCTTTTACGGCATAGTTAGTTCCACGATCTTCAGGGAATATCTGTGCAAAATTCGCCATGTACGTTGAAGGATAAACAGTTTTGTATGGTGGAATCTTTGCTTCATAGTCAACGTCCACAACGTGCTGTGCATGTGAGAATTTGAATAGGTTTTTGTTTTTTACAAGTGAAGTATCGAATTCTGGGAAAATCGTTTTCACATAATCGAACCATTCATTTTCGATGCTACCTTCTTGTTTGTAAGCATCGTCGGTAAGATATTTATGAGTTTGAGGAACATAGACACCAATATAATAAACCTGTTGATTGTTATATGTTGTTGCAGGAATTAGATTCGTGTGCTGTAAAAATACTAGAAATGGTGACTGCGGATCTATAATGTTGTGCCAGTAATAGGAAGATAACGACTGAGAAGAAGTAAATACGAGGACTACAGCCGCAAGATAGTCAATTTGAACTAAGTTTGTTGAAGGAACAATTGTTTCAACAGTTCGTTCAAAAGACTGTTGTGGGATTGTGCTGATAATTGCGTCGAATGATTCTTGTTGACCGGATATTGTAATTGTTGGAATGTTGTTTGGATAGCTTATCTTTTCAATCGAAACGCCAGTTTTTATTACATCTGAAATTGATTTTTGTTGAAGGGCTGCAGTTTTTTCAGCTAGCTTTTGAGCAATAGATTGAAATCCGGTGGTCGGATATGCGAGCAATTCTTTTTCAAAAATACTTTTCCTTGAGTTCGCACGAATATGAATTCTTGCCCAAAGCCATGCCATCGATACTTTAGACGAAAAATCACTAAATTTACCTCTTAAAAGTGGTCCCCAAATCTTTTCCATAACTTTTTTGCCAGACCATTTTGTCATCCAATTTTGCGCAGTTATGCCAATTAAGGTTTTCCAATTTTTATACTTTTGCAAAAAAAACAGTACTGCTCCGGCACGGATTCGATCAATAAAAGGAAGTGGTTTATACAGTAATAAATCTTTAACACCATTAAAAGAATATAAGTCGAAACTTTTTGTTGAATCATTTTTTACAACCATCCCCACTTTACTCGAGAACCAACCCAATTCATTTGTTAATTCGAGTTCATCAATAAGCGAAAGAATGTCAGTGTCCGTTCTGAAAAGGTGGTGATATGCCTTCTCTAGTGATGCGCCTTCTATAGTGAATCCACCTGCGAGTCCTCCAATAGTTTCAGCTTTCTCGAAGATTGTTACGGAAAAACCTTTCTTAGATAATTCGTAAGCAGCTGTTAATCCTGTAAATCCTGCCCCAATTATTGCGACTTTTTTCATGCTTTGTGTTCTAGCTTTTTCTTAACAATATACAATGGACGACCTTGAACTTGTTGATACGTACGTCCAATGTATTGGCCTATTGTTGCAAGGGCAAGTAAAATAATTCCAGTTAATATTGTTATAAATCCCAAGAGAACGACAATCGATTTGTCAGCAATTAGACCGATAATGGTGCCAGTAAATCCCGCCGCCGCAAGGAGCATTCCAGATAAACCAACCATCATAATTGGAGCCAGCGAGAATCCAGTAAATGCATCTTCTGCAAGTCGGAACATTTTCTTTAGTGAATAGCCTGACTTTCCTACTTTTCGGTCTTCACGGTCAAATAGTACTGGAGTTTGAGTAAACCCAATATAACTAATAAGTCCGCGGATAAATCGGTGCTTTTCTGGAAATCCACGAAGAACGTCGCCTACTTGTTTCGAGATTAATCGAAAATCGCCCGTATCCGCGGGGATTTCAATATCAGCGGTCCTTCGAAGTAGTCTATAAAACCAATACGCAGTTAATTTTTTCATAAAGCTATCCTTTCTCGTTCTTCTTTTCGCGTAAGCAACGTCACTACCGTTTTCCCATGCTGCAATGAGATCGAAACAAACCTCTGGAGGGTCTTGTAAGTCGGCGTCCATGAAAATAATCGCATCGCCGTTGGCTGCATCAAGTCCAGCTGTTATAGCAAACTGATGTCCGAAATTACGTGCAAAGGTTATAATTTTCACGCTTTTATCTTTCTCGTAAAGTCCGGTCAGAAGCTCCATTGAATTGTCCTTGCTTCCATCGTCAACAAAGATAAATTCTGCGGTATATTTATTGGATATCTTTTGTTCTAAGGATTTAAGGGAGTCATAAAGTTTTGGAATATTCCCTGCTTCATTAAAGATTGGTAATACCCATGATATTTTCTGTAACGCCATGGTGAATTGTATGCTTTTTTGAGGCTAGACGCAATCATTTTATTGTTACTAATGCTACAATCTTACATGGTTGAACGGACACTCTATGAAAAAAGAATTGCATCGTACATTTCTCGTGTTGCTCAAGCTCCTGCGAAAGAAGCACTTCTCTATCGAGTGATTTGTGCTCTCGATGATATTTGTTCTGGAACCAAAGGCGTAAGAAACACGAGACATAAATACTTGTCTGTTTTTGTTGCATATTATTACTCAATTCAACATGGTGATAGTGTCCTTGAATCAAAATTACAGAAAGTTATAGACGAAATACTTGAAACTGAATCTGCGTACCCTTTAATAAAAAGACATATTTCAATAAAGTTTAA
>CAZCKT010000001.1:34404-35600 GCA_964499355.1 uncultured Candidatus Saccharibacteria bacterium
AAACCCCAAAACCCCTTCTTTCAATTTTCATTAAGTGATTAAGGAAATTAAGAATTTCTTCATAAAAAACCAAGGTTATGGCGGCGTACTCAAACTTGTTTTAAAACTTTCAAATTGGGATACGAAAAATGATTTAGTAGAGAATTGTGAAAAAATTGGTTGGTTGCTTGACACGGGGAATGTTTTGAAAATGGCGTCCTTCTGGCTTGAGAATGAAACCGTATCAACGGAAGAAGTAACTGAAAATATTATTGGACTTCATTATTTAGCGAAGGCTACGGCTGACTTTTATATGGCATCAACGTTGAATCAGTTACCGACCGTAAGTACAACAATGCCTAAAAGAGATAGGGATTTTGTATTACAAATGGTTAGACGTTATTCGGTAGATTCACAGGTGTTAACGCTTAAAAAAGCTCTTGTTGATGATACTCTTTCGATTCTTAGTGATATTGAGGATTTCTTAGTCGATTATCCAAAAAATTCGATCAGAGTCGCTGGTAAAAAGAAGTTTCGTAATTGTCTTTTGAAACTTACGGAATAGCTGGATCTGCTGGATTGTATTGTTTCGCTGTTACTCCTGTTTCTCCTGGCGCATCTGCAACACCGACTATCATTGTGGCACGTGGTTCTGTGGTCGGAAGTGGTGGAAGTACACTGTTTGTTTGAGGTGCTGTTGGTTGGGTAGTTGCTTGTACAGGTGTCGAGGGGAGAGGGGCTTCAACTGTCAGTTTAACAGGAGCCACAGGTGAAGGAGCAGCTACAACTGGTACTGAAGGTACTTGGGTTACAACTTGAGCAGGCTGCGCCTGTGAAACCTGAGCGGAGACAGGTTCCACGACAGGGACTGTGGATTGCACTTGTGAAACAGTTTGGTTTAGGGGTGGAAGGACTGTTTGAACAGTTGGTGTCCCAAATGTTTGAGGTTGAATAACTGGTTGCGTAGCAACAGGCGCTGGTACGGGAGTCGCTACAGGTACAGCGACCTTAGTTGGGTCAGGTTTCATGGTTTGATAAGGGAAATCATTATTTAAGGTTTGCTTGAGTACTTCGGTGTGAATTGTGTCTGGCGTTACAAAATCGTGAAGTGTTCGCTTTCTATCCGAGGTGTCTGCTAATAAATCTTGAGGAGTTCCATTTGTAGGAGTTGCCGTAGTCGGTAATGTAGATGCTGCTGGGTCAGAAGACTTTGTAGG
>CAZCKT010000002.1:0-4820 GCA_964499355.1 uncultured Candidatus Saccharibacteria bacterium
TGTCTATCGCCCTTGGGAATAAGATCAACAAGAAAAACTCCTGCCCGCTTGACACTCACCGCCGAGCTAAACAATTGTTCAACGAACGAATCAATTACCCTAAGAAAATCCGGTGTATTCGCCGATGGTGGTGCAAATGTAACATAGTGCTGCTTTGCCAAAAATCCACGTTCTTTATGAAATCTATTCCCTCTAACAAAAACACCGAATCCTCCCGCGACTTCTTTCTGTTTACGAAGCTGCTTCCCCGCTCGAGTAGCCAAGGCCTTCAACTTACTATTCATAACTTCTGCTGAGTCGATTTCGCTTCTGTATGTTTCAGTACACATCAATGATTTTGCAGCTTTGGGTTCATTATTCATGGTAAAACAAGGGGTACCGTTCAGTTCGTTGACCGTATACGCCAACACGACCGAAAACTTTCGACGCATATCGAGTGGATCCTGTTTTGCTAAATCAGCCGCAGTATTTATCCCATATGCTGGTAATTTTTTAGTTAACGCTCGTCCTACGCCCCAAATATCACCTATAGGTATTTTTTCTAGAACCAATCTGTCAACATTTATTGACATAACTTGAGTTGCTTGTTTCTTCGCTAGTTTAACAGCGACTTTTGCCAATGTTTTAGTCGCCGAAATACCCACCGAAACGGGGATTCCAGTCCATTTGTATATTTTTTCTCGGACTTTCACACATTGCGCTTCGATCTCTTTTATGGGAGTTGTATCGTTGAAATATATGAAGCTCTCGTCAATGGAATATTCTTCTACTATTGGAAAATGCTCGTGCAATATCGTTGCGATTCTTCGAGATATATCCGCATAGACAGAAAAATTCGTATGGCAGACCGTAATGTTATACGTTCTAACTTCTTCTTCAATTTTAAAAAGTGGCGCTGCCATTTTAATACCAAGCGCTTTCACTTCATTTGATCGTGCAAGCACGATGCCACCTGGGTTTGCAACAACAACGGGAATACCATTTAATTTCGGATTTAAAACACGTTCACAAGAAACGTAAAAATTGTTAGCATCAAATACTGCGTACACTGTAGTAGAATACCTGATGGTCAAAGAAAAAGCCAAAAATATCCACTGGATTTATGTTATCACCGCACTCGGAGAATGTTATTTAACTGCCGGCGTATGGCTTTTCTTTTATTCAAAATATCTATCATTTGGTGAGATTTCTGTACTTCTTATCATGCAGCAAATTGTTCAACTAGTACTTGAAATTCCTACTGGTGCGATTGCAGACTTGCTCGGAAAGCGAAAAACACTAATTGTTAGCTACTTATTCTACGCAACGAGCTTACTATTAACTCCATTTTTCAAAAGTTTCTGGATTTTTTTCGTTTTAGAGTTCATAAAAGGAATTGCCAAAGCATTGTCCTCAGGGACTTTTGAAGCACTTACCTACGATTCACTAAAAGAAAACAATGAAGAGTCTTTATATCCCAAAGTAACAGCAAACATAACTACCCTATCTTGGACCTTTTACATCATTGCCGGGGCAATCGGTGGTTTTCTCTTTGATCTTTCATTTTACATCCCGTACATAATCCTTGGTCTTTTTTACGTTGCAGCATTAATAATTATCGTAATAAAAATCAAAGAACCATTAATCGACTCTGAGCACGGATCATTTTCTCTCAAAGTTTATGCAAAACAAACCTTAACTGGCTTTCAGGAATTATTTGCGAGCAGAGAAATCGGTGTTTTAGTAATATTTCTTTTGCTTGGAACAATCGGTTATTACACGGCATCAGAATTTCTTGGAATAGCTCAAGGTAAAGCATATGGATTATCAGCGTCACTTGTCAGTTTGCTATTCACTATTGGGTCAATTGGATCAGCGATACTAGCGCAGTCGTTTACAAAAATAGTTGGTAAAGTGTCCGCATTTACGCTTGCTGTTGGTGCAAGTTTATTTATGCTTATTTCATTTTTATTTGCTATATTTGTTTCTCCAAGCGTTGGAATGATCCTTATCATGGGGCGAATTTCATCTTCTTCAACATTTGGGAACGCTCGAAGCTACTTACTAAATAAAACTGTTTCTTCAAAGAATCGAGCGACAGCGCTCTCCACTTTCTCACTACTCTACACGCTTCCTTACGTTGTAATTACATTTATCGGAGGGCGATATGTAGAAAACGCATCAGTGAACTTTTTTGCATTTGTAATTGGGTTACTACTAACAGTCGGAATGGTTTTATCCCTGACCTACAGGCAATTGAATCAAGAAGAGACTATATACGGTGGACTACAAAAGTAACAACACCCCAGATCTCTACATTCATACCATCTTTTAATTCGATTGGATGATATTCAGTATTCTCGGCAATTAAATATTGTTTCCCCTGAATAAGACCAAGTTTCTTTACGGTGAATTCGCCATCAACGACAGCAACCACAATACTACCTACTTTTGCCGTAAGTGATCGATCAACGACTAATATGTCTTCGGTATGTATTCCAGCATCCTTCATAGAATGCCCCTGAACTTGGACAAAATAAGTTGCAGCCGGGTGATCAACTACTAATTCATTAAGGTCCATCAATGATTGGGTAAAGTCAGAGGCAGGCACTGGAAAACCTGCAGGTATTCCAGAAATTACAGTTACTTTATCTCTTCTCTCTTTTTTCATGACACGACTTGTTGATTTGCAGCAAGTTCTTTGTATTTACGTTTCAACGATTCTAATTCTGATACTTGAGCAACACTAAAATTCAAATACACACTAAGCACCAACCCAAAGAGGGATACAACCATTGTCGTTGTTTTGTACAATCTTGCTAAGACGGTAACGAGATTTGGATAAACCTCTGCTTCTAAAACACCAACCTGAGTAGTCTTCACTTCAACCTTATCGGTAATTGTGACGGTTGGCTGTGGTTTCCACAGGTTTTTAATATTATTCATAAACTCCGTGACCGGTGTTGTCACTTTTGCTATTGGCAAAGCATTATCAATTCGTTGAATAGCGGCATACGTACCAGCCTGCTTCAAAGATCTTTCTGATAGATAGACGAATGGTTTCGTTGCAAACACACCAAATAACGAGCCTATGAGAGACAATACAAATAAACCTTGGGCAAACCAAACCATCCATTTCATAATCGAAGACCTAAACCAAAACGTTATACCTAAAACCAGGACCAAAACTAAATAAACAATTGTAAATGTGTTCATGTCCTATGATAACAGATGACGCCATATTTACATATTGAAATGACCGGAGTAAAATTCCTTATGCAACAAAGAAGGCAACAATTTTCAACAGTCTTCACTACCCTTCGGGGTTAATCTTTTAATCGCTGCATACACATATTCCAAGAAATTACATGCTGGGGGCACTCCACTCCCTTACGAGATAGGCAAAAGTGTGAGAAAATGGTTTAATCCATAAATAATTAATAACAACAAACATGAAACAAGAAAATTTTAATGATTCCTACAGCTACAAACTGTGGCATACGAGCGAGCATGTCCTTGCGCAAGCAATCATGGAACTTTTTCCGGGGCAGATAAAACCAGCAGTTGCCCATATCGACGAAGATGGTTTCGCAAACGATGCTCACTGGGATAAAGCTCCTGTACAAGAAGATCTCGAAAAAATTGAGAAAAAGATGAAGGAGATTATTAAGAAAAATCTCCCAATCCGAAAGGAAGTTGTGTCATACGAAAAAGCTAAGGAGATCTTCAAAAATAATCCATTCAAGCTTGAATGGCTCGAAGAAATTACAAAAGCAGATAAAGAAGTTTCCCTCTTCTGGACTGGTGATGAATATGTAGACCTTTGCAAGGGACCTCACGTCGAAAGTACCGGCGAAATAAAAGCATTCAAATTATTATCTATTGGAGGTGCATACTGGAGAGCCGACGAAAAGAACGAAATGTTAACCAGAATCTACGGTATTGCCTTTGATTCACAAGAGAAGCTCGACGATTATCTTAAAAGACTCGAAGAAGCAAAACTTCGAGACCATCGAAAAATAGGAAAAGATCTCGATCTCTTTGTATTTTCTGAAACTGTCGGAAAAGGATTACCTCTTTGGACACCACGTGGAGCAACCATTCGACGAGAATTAGAAAGATTCATTGTTGATGAAGAATTACGACGCGGTTACTTACACGTAAACACTCCTGACATCGCAAGAATTCAGTTATACGAAAAATCTGGACACTATCCATATTACAAAGAAAGTATGTATGCACCAATCGAAGATGAAGATGAACGATTCATGCTTCGCCCGATGACCTGCCCACACCACTTTGAACTATACTTAAGCAAACAACGAAGTTATCGCGAATTGCCAATGCGTATTGCAGAACTCGCGCAATTGTATCGATATGAAAAATCCGGAGAACTCTCTGGATTAATGCGTGTCCGAACATTTTGTTTAGCTGATGCACACATCGTTGCAAAACCTGATCAAGCAAAACAGATGATTACAGAAGTATTAGATCTTATTGAAGATATATCAAAGACTTTTGGATTAAAGCCAGGCGATAACTATCGATTCCGATTATCTTTAGGAGATCGAAGCGACGACAAGAAGTATTACAAAGATGACGCAGCATGGGATTTTGCAGAAGGAGTTCTTCGTGAAGTTCTTGAAGAAAGAAACGCAGATTTCTATGAGGCTGAACATGAAGCAGCATTCTACGGACCAAAGATTGATATTCAAATGAAGAATGTTCTAGGAAAAGAGGATACTGCCTTCACTGTTCAATACGACTTTGTTATGCCAAAGCGCTTCAAGCTTGCGTATATTGACGAAGATGGACAGGAAAAGGAACCAATCGTCATTCAC
>CAZCKT010000002.1:4830-28775 GCA_964499355.1 uncultured Candidatus Saccharibacteria bacterium
ACGCGCCTTCATCTACGACTGGACTCTAAACGGCACCGCTCCTCTATCGGATCAATTGAGCGAGTTATGGCATTCTTGATTGAGCACTATGCTGGATCATTCCCAGTTTGGTTGCATCCAGAACAGGTTGTCATTATTCCAATTGGTGAAGATCAAAAAGCTTATGCACAAGAAGTTGCAAAATCATTGAAAGCCGCAATTCCAGGATTACGATTATCAATTGATGAAGACAACAATACACTTGGGAAGAGAATTCTTGTTGCACAACAGCAGAAAACTCCTTACATGTTGATTCTTGGAAAGCAGGAAGTTGCCAATAATACGGTCAGCATTCGACTTCGTACCGGCGAAAACCTCAACGGGTTAAGCCTAGAAGACGCAACCATCAGAATTAAGGAAAAGATTGCCTCTAAGGCGATAGATCTCTAATTCGCAGCCATCTTGTTCTCGCGGTATAATGTTGTATGAAAACAGCAATTATCACGGGAACAAGCTCTGGACTTGGTGAAGCATTTGCAAAATCACTCTTGGATTTAGGATGGAAAGTATATGGTATTTCACGACGAACAAACGAAAACTTGGTCGCTCATTCGGAGTTTGTTCAAATAAATATCGATCTTGCAAAACCACTTGATACGCAACTACTTACATCGACTATTCTAGAAAAGAAAATCGACTTATTGGTCAATAATGCAGGTTGCTATATTTCTGAACAAGCAGGCACTTGGAATGACGAGATTTACAAAAAAACCTTCGCGGTTAATTATGTCGCACCTTTACACTTGCTCAGCTATTTTGCGGCAAAATTAGCATCAGGAATGGTCATTTCTACTCTAAGCGCTGCCTCACATGTCGGTTGGGATTTTTATTCCTACTATGGCGCGTCAAAAGCAGCACTTTGGCTTCACATGAAGGGATTTGCACAGGGCAATCCTGAAATCCAGTGTCTATCGCTTCACCCAAGTATGATTAAAACCGAGATGACAGATCAAATTGTCGATTGGACAGATGAAGATCGAACGCATTTCATGAAAACAAAAGATGTTGTGACAGTATTTGAACAACTAGTCACTGGTGTGCTCTCTCTTCCAAACGGATCAAGTATTTTTCTTCACAACGAATGGGAAAATGAGGAAGTCGTTGACGTCGGAGCAAATACCTATTTTTACAACACAGACACTGAACAATTAAGAGAGAAAAAACTATGTTAATAAAATTCTTTTTTAAACTTCTGCAGAACTTAAAATGGATAATTAGTCTTGGTCTTCTTGGGGTAACAATATACGTTGCAGTGACACAGTATCAGGCAATAAAAGCATCCCCAGTTGGCGCACTTTTACCCTCGTTACAGATTCCAAACGCTTCAGAATTATTGAATAAAGCTCAACCAACTTCGGCAACCACAGATGCCTTTACACCAAGTTCGGTACCAACACCAGCACCCACGACACTAAAAGTTTCTATCGCGACAAAAACATCGGAAGTTGTTTATACCGCTGATGTTGCAAGAACAGAATCACAACGAGCAATCGGATTAATGTATCGAGCATCACTTCCAACATACGGCGGTATGTACTTTATTTTTCCAGCGGACACGAGAGAAGGCTTTTGGATGAAGAACTGTGAAATTGCATTAGATATCTTGTTTATTGACTCTTCAAACAAAATTGTCGATATAAAAGAAAACTTTGCACCCTGCAAGGATTTTGATAAAACACAACAAACATGCCCAACTTATGTACCATTGGTTGATTACAAAACGGTATTAGAAATTAACGCCGGTAGCGTTAAAAAACAGGGAATTGCATTAGGACAGCAAATTTCTATTCGTGAATAACAACGAAGTCTGAATCCTGACTATTTCTGGTTAAGAATGCTGCATCTACACTACCAACAAGTTTTGAAAAATCAACAGACGATTTCAAATAAACACCTTCTTTTGGCAATCTTCCACTAATTGAAAGTGATACTGTCTGATAAATTCCATCGTTCCAAAAGTACAATTTTCGCTTGCTTTCGTCGACTTCTATAAATCGTTTCGTGAATACCTGACCTTGCATTCCTGGTAACTCATCAGCAACTACAAGCTGGATATTTCCGATATTTTGTCGAGACTGATCAGCTTTGCCTTCGACCTGGCAGTACTTCACTTCTTCAGACACAGCTTTACTTAATTGTTCTGCCAAATTAGCATAGTTTACTGTCCAATCTTGGACTCGAACCTGTGCAACAGCACCTGCACCAGAAACTAATTTTGTTTGTTCAACTTCTAACGGATATTTCTGGAAATATGCGGATACACAAGACTCAACTAATGAAATTTTGCCATCGTTACAGGAAAATTCTGCAGCATCACACCCAGTTGATTGAAAACACGACATTAAGGGCTCCAACGGAATTGTTACCGACTTGTTTGGGGCATACAAGGTTACCGTTTTCTTAGTATCTCCAAGAAATTTCTCGATAGTTTCTGACGGAATACACTGAGTTTGTTTAGCATCTTTTGCGCCAAGCACTTGTGTGTCACTAGATGTGTAAAGTGAGGTATATCCGACAATACCCTTCCCTACACTAAATGAAAGTCCAATAATACTACTCATTCCTAAAACAACGAGTACTGAAAGTCGCTTTTGCAAAAAATTTTTAAGATCCATTAACCATTATAGCGCAGGCATTTGATTCATGAAAGTCCGCGCCTTTCTTCCCCAAGATTCGGGTGTTACAGGATTATATCGATAAGCAATTTTCTCTGGCTGCCTCAGACCACTTGCATAATAATGAGCCATGCCACGAGCGACATCGTAAATTGCAGCTGTAAACGATGGATACCCTGATCTACCCCAGCCAAAAGGATTGTAGGGTCTGAACAGCACTTTACCTCCACTTGACTCAATCATTGAAATTGAAGGTAGTAATCGATAATCCAAATTGTAAGTATCAGCAGCACGCACAAAGTCTTCGGCATTAGCTGCAAGAGGTGCATTATATTTTTTCAAAAAAGCTTTGACAGCGGCGACTTTCTTGAAAAACAATGCCGTTTCCCGAGGATCCGTTGACTCTACATTGGTGTATTTATCTGGAATAACGATTTCTGATTCAGCCGATACCGTATCTGTATACAATGCCATGGATTGCAACAACGCGAGATGTTCTTCACCCTGCTCTGCAACCCATTTATAAACACCAAATATCATCACAGATACAAACACCAAACTAATAAAAACAGTCGATAAAACGAGGCGCTTGATTCTTTTCCGCTGCACCTGTCGGTGTAGTAACATAATAGCGAATTATACCAAAATTGGACAATAAAATCCAATTAAACATTCGCTTTTTCGGCCAAGTTAGGCACTTTTATATTTAATTTTACTAAGATTCAAGCAAATTCCGGATAAGCATGATTAATCGCTCAGCATTCGATCTACCTTCTTCTTGCAAAACATCAGGCACTCTTAATTTTTGGACATTGTTATGAAGAATTGTAAGTGGCTCATCTTTATATGGCGCGTTCGCATAAATCGTAATTTGTGGTGGTTTTCCCCCAAGCTTGCCAGTTGAAAAATATACTTGAGAAGAATTTTCCCATTGATTGATTGTAACTCTTCCTGAATCAAAAATTGTTGCATGCAAATCAACCATATTTACTTGACCTGGTTCATCAATTGTTCTTGAAACGACCAACCTAAAATCTTGTGGGTAATCCGCGAAAGCTGAGATTTCAATTCTCAATCCCGGTCGAACCATTTGATACCTATGCTCAACTGGAATATTACGTGCTGGACGTGGCTTTTCTATTGCATTAAAAATAAATCCTTCGGAACCGTCAGTGATACCGATTGCTGATAACACTAATCCGAATAGCTTCTTTTCATTAGCATTTAGCACTTCTGAGTTAGTAGCAGTCAATGTGTTTTTCATTCTAATAATAACAAGTTTAATTAATTGATTATATGGACAATAACAGAAGTATTCTTGACACTTATTTGACATCTACCTGGAAAATACTCGTTATCTATCCACTAACACTCTACCTGTCATATCTGGGGGAACTTCTAGTCCCATAAAATCAAGGACCGTTGGAGCAATATCCTGCAAGCTCCCTAATGGAAACTGATAGTTATTCTTTGCACCTTTGTAGACACCGACAAATGGGACCGGAAATATTGAATGTTCGGTATCGATTTCACCTGTCATTTCGTTTGTCATTTCATCAACATTGCCATGATCTGCTGTTATCAAAACGGCACCATTTTTCGCTAATACATGCTTTACAACCTGCGCAGCACAGGTATCAACGTGTTCGACAGCTTTTACTCCTGCTTCAAAAACTCCGCTATGCCCGACCATATCACCATTAGCAAAGTTCATAATGAACAAGTCGTAAATATTATAGTCAAGATTCTTTTTGAACGTTTCAGTAATTTCGTAGATACTCATCTCAGGTTTTTTATCAAAAGTTGGGACATCTGGAGACGGAATACAAATTCTCATTTCTCCTGGATATACGGTATTTGCACCACCGTTAATAAAGTACGTAACATGCGGAAACTTCTGTGATTCAGTTAAACGCAACTGCCTCAGGCCTGCCATAGAAACAACACGACCAAGTGGCATTTTTACATCCATTGGAGGATACGCAACTGCCACTGGAAGATCTTTTTGATATCGAACCATCGTACCAAACGAGAGATCTTTGCAAACGACTTTCCGTTCAAATCCAGTAAATTCTTTTTCTACAAATGCTTGAGTCAGCTGAATCGCACGATCTGGTCTGAAATTTAGGAACATCACGCCATCGCCATCTTTCACAAAACCTTTCTCCTTAACTTCTGGATCTTGGATTACATACGGTTCAAGAAATTCATCGTTAATTTCTGCAGCATACGACTTAGCTAATGCATCACTCCACGACGCGACCGGTGTTCCATTATGTGAAGTAAGCAGTTCATAGGCACGTTGGGTTCGTGGCCAAGTTTTATTTCGATCCATGCCATATTGACGGCCAATTATTGTTGCTAATTTTCCAATTTTATATTCAGAAATCCAAGTTTCCAGTTGATCAAAGAATCGAGAAGCTGAGCGAGGTTCGCTATCTCGACCGTCAGTGAACACATGAAAAAATACATTCTTTTGTCCATGTTTTACGCAAAATTCGAGCATTGCTTTAAAGTGCCCTAATGCTCCGTGAACATTTCCGTCGCTTAAACATCCAAAAATATGGAGCACTGTTCCTCTGATTTTGGTTTTCTCAACAACCTCTTTAATTGCTGTGTTTTCATAAAAAGCGCCTTTTACAATCGACGCGTTAATTCTGGGCAGATATTGATATACAACTTGTCCTGCGCCAATATTGGTATGCCCTACTTCACTATTGCCTTTAACATTAACGGGAAGTCCGACATGTTCCGCTGACGCGTGCAATAAACCGTGTGGATACGAATCCCACAAGCTCTCTAAAAAAGGAGTTTTCGCAGCGGCTACCGCATTACCATCATATGGTTCATTGCTTGCGATGCCATCTAATATGAGTAAGACCACGGGGCCTGGTACACGACGCATAAATCATTGTACACGAGTTTTAGAAAATCGGACACTCGCAAAAACCCTTGCAACATTGGATTAGTCGTGTATTATTCTTGAATGCAATTCAAACTACATCCAGAACGCCGAATACGGCACATTGTCTCAGCTCCTTTTATTTACGGAATGATTTTCCCAGCAGTTCTTCTTGATATCTGCATGGAGATTTATCACCGTGTGTGTTTTCCTTTATACGGAATTCCATACGCAACTCGATCTTCATATATTCGAATCGATAGACAAAAACTTTCTTATTTGAAACCAATGGAAAAATTGAACTGTATGTATTGTGGCTATGTTAATGGGCTTTTTGCCTATGCAGTCAGACTTGCCGGAGATACTGAGAAATATTGGTGCGGAATCAAGCACAAAGAAGATATTAGTTTCTTCACCCCAGAGCATCAGAAAGAATTCTTAGAATATGGTGATAAAGAGGCTTACGAGAAATTAACTAAAAAATAGTTATATCTTCAAGTTATTCTTTATATACTCAAAAAACTCTGGATTCTCCTTACCGTTATACTGAACTACGTAATACAGCCCATTTTTCTTATTCAAAAGAAACATAAAATACGCATGATTTTTAATATCGACATATTCGAGTGCTTTTCCATCGGCGACCATTCGTTCAGTTTTAGCAAATCCCTGCAACGTAACGGTCGTTTGCTGTGTCGTTAACCATGTTGATATAAATTCACGACCAACATTTTCTAAATCCTTATACGCTAAATCAGCCACTACTCCCTTGTACCGACTCAGAACCGATATCGAAACTCGTTCCTTTGATACATCGTTTGTAAAGTAAATATTATTCACACCGTAAACAACATTTTTTTGTAATTCAACGCTCCAATCACGGGAATACTTGAGTTTCCATATAGCGTCCGATGGTAAATCATGTCCGGAAGACGCTTCAACCAATTCCTGCTTTGCTTTGTATGCAACAATCTTATCGTGTAATCCTTGAGAAGCTTGTGCCTCTGAAATAGACTCAAACCATAAATCCGATGCGACCGTGTAGATATGGAGTCCTTTTTTATCTTTTGTGTAATACTCACCAGGTATTTTTTCAGTATCCGTTAGCGATGCAGATAATTGATATTGCCACCCAAGTTTTGTTAACTCAGCCTTGTAAAACTCTTGAACATCACGCCACTCCGTATTTATTGGCAATCGATATACACTCTGTCCACTGGTTAAAAAGTCGTATAACGATTGAGAATCAGTCGCTGATAATTTCCCGCTAATTACGGTAAATCCTGACGAACCAATCCTTATAATATATTCGCCAAACACGAATTCACTTTTGGGTAGTTCTGGAATTCCAGGTAATCCGACTACTTCTCTATTTTCAACTTTTATGTCGTCCGATTTAGCAAGAAACTTCAGCGGTGTTGATTGAATAAACCCGTTCCAGCGTTGAGATAAGCTTAAATTAGTACCACTTTTTAGTGAATACGCAATTAAGCCAATAAATCCAAGTAATCCAGATCCTATGACAAGCAAAATGAGCACAACGGAGGCAGTCTTTAGAAACTTAGCCGTTTTACTTGCGGTTACTTTTCTAACCCTATCGTTTGCAAACCCAACATTTCCAGCTCTTCCTGATCGTGAAAGAATAACTCTTGCATCATGAGTTACTCGTTGCTGAGGTTTACGCTTAAATAGTGCCATTCAGAAGTATACTAGACATTCACCTAAAAAATCACTAGGATAGATTTATATGGAACAAGGTAAAGAATACTCACTAGAAACTTTTGAAGCGGCAATTCGCCAACAGGAAAAACCCGTTGTTGTTGATTTCTGGGCATCTTGGAGTGTTCCTTGTTTAATGAATAAAGAGCGCATACCTGGAACAATCGATCTAATTGGTGATGTTGCTCTTATAGGTTCAGTTAATATTGATGACATTCCCGAACTTACTGACCGATTCAGTATAATTACCATTCCAACGACACTTATCTTCTATAAAGAACAAATCGTTAAACAATTTATCGGGATTCAGGAACCAGAAGTATTGCAAGAAGCAGTCATGAACATCCTTGGAATAAAAAAGCCTGAACCAGTTGAAGAAAAAGCAGAAGAAGAATAACCCTTCCCTATTTTTGTTTGGCCATTACTTTTTTGACGCCCCACACCACCAGTCCAAACACGAACACTACTGGTAAGTAAACGACCAAGTAGATTGCACCTGCTAAGAATTTGTCAGTCGTAGCGACCAAAGATCGAACTGCAAGTTTAAATGTTTTCGCAAATTCAAATGTACCTTGAGGAACATACGGAAGATTGAATTCATTTGTACTTGAATACAAGGTATATTGGGTATTTATTGATAATTCATCTAAAGCCATCTTACGACCTTTCAAACCATCAATATTTCGTTGTACTTGATCAAGTTGATTTTGCACCTGAAGTAAATCCGTTACAGAATTTGCCTTGTTATAGTATTTAAGAATTCGGGCATATGTTTCTTCATATTGTGCAAGTTGACGCTCAATATCGGTATATTCTTGAGTAATTTGGTATGAATTCACCTGTCGATCTACGACCTTCAATACTTTATCACCCACAAGCGCAAAGAATCGATCTGAATCCTTATTTGGAACCAAAACTGTCATTGTTCCAGATTCGCTCTGATTATCCGATGAAACTGTGACATATTCGGTCATTACTTTACCCGAAACAGACTTTACAAATGCTGTGACATCTTCATGGAAGGTTCCAACTTTCTTTACGTGGACGCTCAAATAATTAGTCGTTACTTTACGATCCTGTGTCATATTTCCAACCACATTGGTTACTTCACCCATTTTGGTTCCAATACTGCCTGAAGCTGTTGGAGCACTACCCACCATATACGAACTATCTGAAACTGTAGAATATCTCAGTCCCGAATTAGACGTCATTAACGACGAACCGACCCAAAGTGCGCCAATGACGAACATTCCACCAATAAATGAAAAAGCTGCGAATTTCTTCACAGGATACTGAACTGTTTGTTGTTGTGATTCCATGAATCAATCGTATACCGAGAATTATAGAAACGCAACTTCGGATTAGTTACTGCGCAATGCTTCAATTGGTGATAATTTTCCTGCTTGAATTGCCGGATACAAACCGAACACGATACCAACCAATGAAGAAACCCCAATTGAGGTATAAATTGCATTCAATGAAATGTAAAATGGCAAGCCTCCGAATTTTTCGATAACAACTGCGCCAAGAGCACCAACGAATATTCCAAAGAAACCACCAATTAATGAGAAGAGAATTGCTTCGATTAAAATCTGTGTTTGAATATCATTGTTTGTTGCCCCGATTGCCTTACGTAACCCAATTTCTTTGACTCGTTCTTTAACGGAAACCAACATGATATTCATGACACCTACTCCACCGACAACTAATGATATTGCAGAAATTACTGCGATAAACAGCGTTACTGTCCCAAGAATTGTTGTTGAGGTCTCGATAATGTCTGATTGTGTTGTGATCGAAAAATCTGCATCTTCAGTTGGGGATAAGTTGTGGACTGATCGTAAGACTCTATCAATCTGCTTTTTTAAGATTTCCTCGGATGATGTTGAACTTGCGCCGATAATGACGGCATTTACTTTATCTGGTTTACTAAACGCTTCTCGATACATTTGAATATCCATATATGCTTCTAATGTTTCGCCACCAAATGCTGCACCTGCGACATCATCTACGACACCAATAACAGTGAAGTCACGGCCATCGATAGAAACTTGCTTATCTAATGGACTTTGCAATTTAAAAATTTTCTTCGCTAAACTTTTCCCTAATATGATCTCGTGACCTTTATCACCGCTAAGTCTGAAATAACGGCCTGAAAGGAGTTCAATGTCTATTATTTTGAAATACTCAGGGTCGACTGTATACAAGAGTATCGAAGCTTCATTCCCCGCATAGTTCAAGGGCACTGATGCAATCTGTCTACGAGAAACATACTCTATCTGTGTTGAGTTCAAATTTTTGAGCGCTTTGTACTCATCGTCGGTAAATGAAGAAAGAATTGAGCTGAAGCTAAAATTGACGCCACCGCGGCCACTACTCTGCTGCCCTGGCTGCACTATTACCAAGTTTTTACCCAATTTACTCGTAATACTTTGACTAATATATTCTTGTGCACTTCCACCAATACTCACCATCATAGTCACACTTGCAATACCAATAAGAATGCCAAGAACCGTCAAAAAAGAACGGACTTTATTGACCATAACATCGCGAAGTGCTCCCTTAATAAATTTGGTAATCATGATGCTATCGTACCGTCTAAGATCTTAATTTGTCTGTGAGCATATTCTGCGATCGCCGTATCATGGGTTATCAACAATAATGTTTTTCCCATATGGTGTAATTTATCAAAAATTTCTAATACTACTTTTCCTGTTTTTGAGTCCAAGTTACCAGTTGGTTCGTCTGCCAAAATCAGTTCGGGGTCAGTCATTAATGAACGTGCGATTGCGACACGTTGTTTCTGCCCACCCGAAATTTGCGAAGGTAAATTGCTTGCTTTATCAGCAATATCAAACATATCCAATAATTCCATTGCACGCTTTCGAGCATCTGGAACTGGTACATAGAAAGAAGGAAGTAAAACGTTATCAAGTACAGAATATCGCTCAAGAAGGTTAAATGACTGGAAAACAAATCCAATTACCTTACCTCGATAATGAGCGAGTTCTACATCAGATAGTTTGCTAACATCCTGTCCTGCAAGTTTGTAAATCCCTGATTCATATCGATCTAAACAACCAATAATATTCATTAACGTGGACTTTCCACTACCTGAAGGCCCGATAATTGCAACGAATTCACCTTTTTTAACTTCTATCGAAATATCATCAAGTGCATGAAAATCTAACCCATCGTTTCGGTACCATTTATTCAAATGCTGAATATCAATAATCGTTTCTTTTTGTTCTAGTTGAGTCCCAACAAGTTTTTTATCCATGGTCGAAGTCCAATAATTTTCTTATCTGCGAGTTGGTCTATTACTATTTGGTCTGTTCCTGAAATGCCACCTGTTACTTCTACAACATCATCGCCTACTGCGCCAATGCCGACCGTAACAGTTGAAACTTTTCCATCTTTAAGAGTTAAAACCGTTCCTTCTGTTGATGAGTCAATGGTGATTGCATCGTATTGAATAACAGAAACATTTGCCTTATCTATAGTAACAACAGACCCCTCAAGTTTTGTGCCATACGGTGTTGCTGGATACTTATCTAAGGTCATCGTTATTTGATACGTTGGGTCTTCTACTCCAACAGTAATAGGCGTTTTAGAAATCTTTGTAACCTTACCTTCAAGCGATAAGTCTGATGTTCTTGCAGTTAAAACAACTTTCATTCCTGTAGTAAGCTTTGCAACATCTCGTTCCGATACAGAGGCTGTAAATGCTGGAACGGTGTCGTTTACAATCACAATGTAATTACCTGTTGTTCCTGTAGCTGTTAATGGATTTGAAGATGATGCACCAGAAAAGTCTGTCAACTGAACAGTGATTACTCTCCCCGTAATAGGTGACTTGATTTTTTTCTTGTTCAAATTGACTTCTGAGTTTTTGACTTGGTAATAAGCGGTGTTAATTTGTCCTTGTAACGAGTCTAACGTCGATTGAGGTGTCATTGGAATAGCTGCTGCATTCTTTTTTGCTTTAATTGCGGCGTAATACGATGCTTGCGTTGCTTTAAACTGGTTATACTCTACTTCATCATTTAACTGAGCAAGTACTCTTCCGTTGGTAACCTTGTCTCCTTCTTTAACATACACCTTACTAATATCAGCAGATGTGCCAAGTGAGACTTTCGAATACCCCGTGGGGTACCAATTCGTCGTAAAGTCGATCTCTTTTCGAACTGTTCCAGTTGAAATAGTTGTCGTTTTATATTGTGGTAAAGTACTCACTCCAAAAAGTGAATACACTGCAACCGTGACTACTAGTCCACCAACCAATAATTGCTTTAAGGAAATGCGCTTCATGAGGGGATTATAACACCAAAAACTAGTTTAGTCACTAAAGAAGTCACTATTATTCTCTTTACCTATAAGACGAACAATGACTCCATAATTCCAGCAACGAGCTGCGAAACCATTGGCTGGGATAACTTAATCACCTTCCATTCTGTATCACGAACAACGAATGCAACGGTTTTGTCGTAAACAAGGACATTAACAACAGAACCTGCCAATTTCACCTGTGTTCTTGCAAATTTAAACGGCTTAAATGTCTTTATCTTCTTTGTATATTCCGGCACGCCTGGATCTCGAGAATAGTACAACTCCTTAAATGAGTACACTGACTGTCGTAGCGCGACATCAGAAAGCAACTTCATTCGTATGTCATGCAACCCATCCATTCTCACTAAATCCATGTATGACAGGACATCGCCTGCATCCATTGCTTCCTTGTAAACACGATCGATTGCAGAAACGCCATCTTCAACAACAAACCC
The DNA here is from genome assembly GCA_964499355.1 of uncultured Candidatus Saccharibacteria bacterium. Taxonomy (GTDB): domain Bacteria; phylum Patescibacteriota; class Dojkabacteria. Next base: position 16,890 of record CAZCKT010000002.1, read on the forward strand.
TATCCCATACGATTGATCGTTACTTCCTGAGGCAGCTTCTTTAACGATTCTTTCAAGGGATTTTTCCATTGCTACAACTTGCTGACGCTGTTCTGCAACGACATCAGCTAACTTATCAATACTTACTGCTGTGAGAACACGTCGGCCTCGGCGAACACCTTCTGCAACAAGCCCTCGTGCAATCAATTGCTCAACATGAAAATGCACCGTAGTCCTTTTGATGTCAGTATTTCTTGACAACTCTAACACTGTAATTGGACCGGTATTTGCGATCTCCATATAAAGTTGAGATTGTGATTCATCGAATCCCAATTGATTTAAAAGTACAAGCAGTGATTTCATAAAAACAGTATAAAGGATTGTGTCAAAAAAGTCTAACAGAAACAGAAAACTAGCGATTTATTGGGTATCAACCTATGATTAATTACTTCCGTTGTATCCAATCATTGACGCAAACCATTCATCCATTTGTTCTGGTGATAACTCAGAGCAGTCTCTCTCCAAAACATTAATACCTAGCGCCTCAGACAATGACTTTTGTATTGCTGATTGTGTGCCTTCATCAATTTTTCGTCGTGATTTAACTTTTGCACCCGCATCGTCTACAGTATCTTCAGTTATGGCTTTTAACTCTCCCTTCTTGATTAATGGCTTGAGAAGCCCAGACAATCGTTTAATTTTATACTGCATCAAAGCAGCTTCTAGTCGAGTTCGATCATTAAGATCTACGCCTTCCGATAATGCATATTGAAGAAAGTCGGGTAGAATACTTGCTTTCAATTCAGCAAGAAGTTGCTGTGCAGTTTTCTGGATCCCCTTTGCAGTTCTAAATTCCACTTGATACAAATCATCCTTTCTGACGGTAACAGGAGTTCCGTCATCATTTTTCCATCCAAAATGTTCTCCAACAATACCGTCTAGAATTCTAAATGTAAACCGCAATGTTTGTGCTTCTAAAGTTGAGGTCAAATATAAGTACTTAAGTCTATCAACACCTAACATGTCCGCTATATAATAAAAGAGTCCGCGCTTTGGTTGTGTCGTGCCTCTTGGATGTCCTTCCGTAAACATAGGAACGTTTTTATTCCATATTTTTCCCCAAAGTTTTTCTAACTCAAACGTGACAGCCAACATCATTGTTTTATCTTTCAATAATTCACTTGCTGCGCGCATTGGATCAAACATTCCATAAAAATCTTCCCATTCTTGATAACCGTTCGCCTGGTGACCTGCAATTCCTGTCGTTCCACTGGCAACTGGCATGCTTGTAATAACATTTTTCTTTATTGATCGAGTGAAAACACCCTCTTTTCCGGCAGCCGCATATCCACCAATTCCTACGAGAATGACATCACGATTTTTCCATACCTTTTCGTTTTCATCATAGTACTGCTTTGTTTTTTCAACAAAACCTCGTTGAACAACATCAAATGCTTGGTCATCAATTAAATTTTCAATTTCATTAGCAAAATACTTAGAAACTTCTAGAGAGATCTTTTTATATTGTGTTAATTCTTCAGGAGTAAGATTCTTAATATCCTCTGGAGTAGTTTTCCTAATTTCGTTTTTCTTGAAATATGCTTCTAACTTTGTTAAATCTCCATTACATTCATCGTGGAGATGGTATGGATACAATTTAGCTTTTACGTCATTTGCGACCATCCGACGAACTTTTTTTTCTGAATCACTCATTTCTTTTTGTTCCTCAGTTCTTCCGGTTGTATATGCGAGTGCAACGGTTTTAATAATAACTGCATCGACCATTTTTCTTTGGAATTCTGGTCGTCTAGCATCTCTTTCTTCTTGAGTCATTTTTGGAAACATACTTAAAGGAATCCGTACTAACTCTTCAATTCTTCCAAGAAATTCAACGGTTCTGTATTGTCTTCTTAATTCGATATCATTCTGATATTTTTCTTTAAACTCGGCACTTCCTTGTTCTATTCGATCTCGCTGAGCGGCATCTTCAAGTGGAAATACGAAAGTTACAACATCTATAAATTGAGTTCTACTACTAGCTAAAGCCATAACAAACTAGTTAACATTATATGGGGAGCAATACGTATTGTACTATATAGTAACAAAATGCAAAAGTTGTGATATAATTCCCCTATGAAACAGACTACGCACCCACAGTACCAAGTAATCAATCTTACTTGTTCAAACTGCGGAGCAGAATTTGAACTCGGCACAACAGCAGTTAAAGGATTCAGCGTTGCTCTTTGTTCACATTGTCATCCAGCATATACTGGAGCCCAATCAATCATCGATACCGCAAACCGAGTATCGAAGTTTATGGAACGACAAAAGAAGACAGAAGCAATGCGATCAGGAAAAAAATAATTTCCAGAACGCTTATTTATGCTAACGCAGTCCGACATTGTTGCACTTGAGCCACAGATTACTGCGAAACTTGCCTCAATTACCGCTGATATTTCGACTCTTTCGTTAAGTGTATCGTCATCTACCGATTATTCTTCAGATGAATACATTACCTCGTATAAAAAACTCCGTTCACTCGAAAACAGAAAAGAAGGGTTAGACAAACTTAAAAAACTAGTTTCCAACTATATTGACGACCAGGACATTCTTTCTGGTGGTACTTCTGACCCTGAACTTATTACCCTTGCAACCGAAGAATTAAAGGTTCTTATTCCAGATATTCAGAAACTCTACGATACTCATATGAGTGAGAATGCAAAATTCCAAAACGTCGTCATGGAAATTAGAGCAGGTGCAGGTGGAGAAGAAGCTACCCTATTCGCGCAAGAAGTATTTAGAATGTATCAACAATTTGGCATTGAACGAGGCTGGAAAGTCGAACTTACCGACACAGAAATGTCAGAAAAAGGTGGTTTTCGTCATGCCGACGCATATATAGAAGGTGACGATGCATACTTCTGGTTACAGCATGAAAGTGGAGTTCATCGAGTACAAAGAGTTCCAGAAACCGAAAGCTCAGGGCGAATTCACACATCAACAATCAGCGTTGCAATCCTGCCAGAAGTCGAAGACGTCGATGTGAAGATTGACCCACGAGATATTGTTATGGAAGCATTTCGATCAAGTGGACCAGGTGGACAGTCAGTTAACAAAACATCATCTGCAGTCCGATTAAAACATATTCCTACCGGTATTATCGTGTCATCACAGGTAGAACGATCACAATTGAAAAACCGTGACGCTGCAATGCGACTTATTAAATCAAAAGTGTATCAAGCACAAGTCGAAGCACAGAATAAGGAACTTGGTGATTTACGAAGAGGACAAATTGGTACTGGCGACCGTTCAGAAAAGATACGAACTTACAATTTTCCACAAAGCCGTGTTACTGACCACAGAGTCAAAAAATCGTGGTTCAATATTGTTGAAATTATGAATGGAAAAATTGAAACTTTACTCAGCGATGTACGCAATTTAATTGCGGAAAAAGGGGTGCAATCAGGCGACGACGATGAAGACTAACCTCGCACTAGCAGCCTTATCACAAGCATTAACTCAAAACGATTATCCTGAGAGTTATTTGCACGAATTGGCAAGATTTATCAAGCTTACGGTCGGATCTTCCAAAGAAATTACAAAACGACAAACTACTCTACTTGAACATGTATTGTTTCAATTAGAATATCAAACACCAGTTGAATATATTATCGGAGAAGCACTTTTTAAAGAACACCGATTTGTTGTAACTCCAGACGTGTTAATTCCACGATTTGATACAGAGCAATTAGTTGATACTGTTATAGCAAAAGTAAAAGATATTTCAGAAAACTTCACGGTTATCGATATTGGTACAGGATCTGGAGCAATAATTATCTCAATCTATTCTGCATTAGCAAAATTTGTAAATGCTAAATTCATTGCAATTGATATCTCTGCTCAAGCTATCGCAGTAGCCAAACTAAATGCTAAGAAGCTTATCGGAACAAACCCAATCGAATTCCAAACTGCCGATACATTTCCAAAAAGTACTAACGGAACTCCATTAATTCCAGATACTGATAACGTTATTATCGTTTCTAATCCTCCGTATATTTCAAATGAAAACTACGAGAAACTTCCACTCTCAGTAAAAAACTATGAACCCGAGCTAGCGTTACGAGTTCAAAAGTCATTTATTCCAAAATTGCAGAACTATATAAACTTACTGCAAGAAGCAAAAAAAACTATTTACGCTTCATTTGAGTATAGTGACGCTGCTGGAACAATGATTAACGTCCACCTTACACCAAAAGATCTCTCCACGAATTCGATACAAGAACTTTTAAGACCACAGAATTAATCTGCAGCTGGCTTTTCTGCAAGTGTTACCTTGAATGTCAGAGTTTCAGATTTTCCTTGAATATCTGATCGTACAATTGTTAAAGTAATAGTGTCTCCAACTTTATATTTTCCTAATGTTGCGGCCAACGTTGATGCTATTGCTTTATCATTAACTTTCGTAACGATATCTCCGACTTTGATTCCCGCTGTTTTTGCTGGTGAATTGTCAGCAATATTACGGATTAATGCTCCTGGTTGAACATTGTAGAATTCTGCTTCTTGTGCAAGTACCATACGATATCCAACACCAAGATAAGCGGAGCGAAACTTTCCGTACTGTTTATATTCAGATATTTTTGCACTTACAGCATTAATAGGAAGTGCGAATGAAATGTTATCAGCACCACCTGTTGTTGCGAAGTTTACACCAACAACCTCTCCAAACAAGTTGAGTAACGGTCCACCTGAATTTCCTGGATTAATTGCAGCATCTGTTTGTAATACATTGTCATATTCTTTCTGAACTTCCCAAAAACCGCCACCTGTTTTAACTGTTCTTCCGACTCCACTAATAATTCCTGAAGTAACACTTCCTGGAAATTCTCCAAGTGGTGTTCCGATTGCAATGACACTTTGTCCAACTTCGATTTTTTCAGAATCTCCAATACTCAAAGCTGGAAGTCCTTTTGCATCAACAATAATTAATGCGATATCGTTAACTTCGTCACGAATAATACTCTTTGGCTTGTATGTTTTATTGTCACTAGTAACAACTTGATATTCTGCTTTTAAGTCACTGACGACATGTTGATTAGTAACAATAATTCCCGCATTATCGACAATAAAGCCGGTTCCTATTTTGCTTGATTCCTGTACGCCATTTTGCAATGTATCTGTTCCAACTACCGCAATACTTACTACGCTCGATGAAGCTCGTTTTACGACCTCTGGGACGGTTAATTCATTAGTTGATTTCGTCTCGTTCTGGTTTGGAACAATACCATTATCTAAATCACTAGCATTCATGAATTGATGATCCACCAACCATGTTTCGACCTGAGGGATAACTTGTTTTGAAACATACACACCGACAATAACAAAACCTGTTGCGAAAACACAAAGTACAAATAACCAAGCGAGAATTCTAATTCCCCATCGTTTTTTCTTTGGTTTACTGACAACTACGGGTGTAGATTGAGTAACAACAGGTGCTGGTGTCGCAGACTCTGGTGAAACTTTCTTGGTTTTTTCTTTATGCTCCATAGATTTTGGGTAACAGTTTAAATTCTTTAGTTCACAAAATAATAGCAAAACTACTCTATCATCTCAAATGTGAAATCTAGATAAAGTTCTATTTATTTCCCTTTCTTTCGGTAATAGATACAACATCAACGTACAAAGGAATAACAGTCATATCTTTGTGTGAATCGCCATCAACATTCATCATAAGTTCGAATACATATTTACCTGCATATTCGACACGTTGTGGCATTTTGATTTGGAATTCACTACGATCAATTTCCTTGAGCTGTGGCATTTCGACGAATAAACCATCTAATACTTGCTGTGGATCGATACTACCAAATACTCGTCCTCCAACGGCTGTTTTAATAGATACTTTAATCGGTGATTTAATCAACTGTGAGGATGCATAAGAAATCAACTTGGTGATTAATCTTTGTTTGTTCTTTGCTGCATTTTGTGAATTAGCAACAATTTCTTCTGCTTTTTTAATATCTGCAACTTTTGAAAAACGTGCTAATTTGTGTGGAAAAAGAAAGTTAGAGGCATAGCCATCTTTAACATCTACAATCATTCCTTTTTTACCAATATTTGGTACATCTGCGAGTAATACGACTTTTGCCATATTTGCAATTCTTAACTTATTTTTACGACGAATTGTTTCGAGTAATGAACGATTATATCACTTGTGTGACATATCAGTAGTGCGTTTTAAAATGAGACTACTTAATCGATTTAAGCGCCTCGTCCATTTGGTTATCAACTCCTTTTACTCGAAGTTCATAATCAAACACGACTGTTTTATCAGGTGTTATTGGATTCTCTGGATTCAACCACTCTTTACTTGGTAACAACCACTTACTGACCGTTACATGCAACGACGATCCATCGCTAACAGGCAATATAATTTGTGCGGTTCCTTTCCCATATGTTTTTTCGCCAATAACTGTTGCTCGTTTGTAGTGTTTCATTGCACCTGCAAAGATTTCTGATGCAGAAGCGCTACTACCGTTGACTAAAATCGTAACTGGGATTTTATCCAATCTTGGGGTTCCTGTTGTTGGGAATGATTCATCAACTCCAGTTCTGTCTCGTTGATAAGCGATAATTGTTCCTTTTGGAAGGAAGTCACCTGCGAGAATAACTGCAGCATCAAAGAAGCCACCTGGGTTGCTTCGTAAGTCTATGACCAATCCTTTAATTTTTCCTGCTTTGTACTCTGATTGAATGTTTTCTGCGACGGTATTCCATCTACTCACCCACAAGGTTAAGGTAGATTCTGTAAAACGACTAATTTTTACTACCGCAATTCCATCTTTCGTATCCTTTCTTTCTATACTTGGAGCTGAAACATTGCCTCGAGTTATTTGTAATTCGTATTTTTTATTATTTTCTCTTGGTCGAACAACTGACAAGGTCACCTTTGTTCCTGCTTCTCCACGAATTTCCGAAACGACTTGAGCAAGAGTTTTGTTCGCAGTTGATTTTCCATTTACTGAAAGAATAATATCCTGTGGTTCAACACCTGCTGATTGTGCTGGCGATCCTTCGAATGGTGCGACAACGACAACAACTTTATTTACAAAATCTAATTCTGCTCCAATTCCTGAATAGGTACCACTTTGTGTATTTTTAAAATCGGCAGTTTCTTTTGGATCAAAGAAAAGCGTTGGTGCATCACCTAATGAGTCTACCATTCCTTTAATACTTCCATAAAACATTCCATCTGATTTTAACTTTGATGGATCGACATACTTATCTTGAAGCATTTGATAGACTTCCCAATACAAGCTGAAATTCTTCTTACTTAAATCTCCAGATGGTGCTACGTTAGCAATTTTTTCAGCAACAATTGATCGAAGCGGTGAACTCATTGCTCCAAGAGCAAGCCCAATCAACAAAAACATGCCGAATAGAAACGTTGCATTCCCTAATGAAATATTTTTATCAAAAAATGATTTTTTCTGGTTAACTTCGCTTGACATGAAAACTCCCTACCTAATATTAAACAATTCTTCGGCCATTACTGGCGTTTGCTCTCCAGTTTCTAAGGTTGCAATTAAATCTCCCGATTCATGTTGCAATTCTTTTACCTGTTTTCCCCACCAATACTCTTTGAAGAGCATCAAATCCTGTTCTAAGCTTCCCATAAGTATATCACTCACCGGTACGTACAAATATGAAGTTGCAAAATCAACTTCAACAATGACGTTATTCATTTTCGACAACAAGTGAAAATACCATCGCCACAAGGGGAACATTCCGAATCCATGAAGGACACCAATATTCTGATTATCTTTTCCGAAAACGGTTAAATAATCATTCCAGTCAATTGACGGAGCCAAAATCGCAAGTGCTCCGCGTTGAAAAATTTCAGCGTAAGTTTCTTTCGAAATCGCCCCTGGTAATAAAACAATTTTCTCTCGAACATCGTCCGTAATATGATGTGGCGCTACAACAACTCCTTTGTCGAGTAAACATACCATCTCACCTTCTACAAAATGACCCTTAGAAACAAAAATTGGCATCTTGAGATACTTAACATCCACAATATATGTAGATTCGGACGTCGACATAATTCTTCCCCATGTCGTTGCGACAACATCTTCAATGGTATCTTCAGCAACGATAGAAACCGCCCTTTTAGTAACTCTCACAATACCTTCGTGCGTTGATCCTACGACTTCCTTCCTAAATCCTTTCTTGTATTCAACTAACGGTGTTTGAGAAGTCACAAAAACACCATCATCAACCAATACTTTTGCACCTTCTAGTGGATGCATTTCTAATATCGTTGGAATTTTTGCGGATCCTACAACATCTCCAGGTTTGATGGTATCCCCTATTTTCTTGGTCAAGGTAAAGACACCTGCCACTGATATTGTCTTTCTTTTCGTTATTCTTTCCATATTATTGCACTTTTATTTGTTTTTTTATTCGATCAATCCACTGAGGAATTTTAACGCTATTTGCGACAGTATTTGGTCCATACACAACTGGCCACGTTCTCATATCGATAGTAACAGATGCCACAGCGATAAATTCTGGAACAGTAAAGCCTATCTTTTCGTCATCAATACTAATTTCAAACTCGTGAAGCTTTGACTGATGACTATAAGTATACAGATTTCCGTAAATTCCTTGATATTCCGAGTTTCCTGACTTAATTTTCGCTATACTTCTAGCTTTTTTCACCTGTGGAATTATCCACAATGAACTTTTCTCAGTCGATAACTCTTTAAACACATCAATTTCGCGATCATCTGCAAGAAAAGGAACTAGCTGATAATGTTCGTCAATCATAACTGTCCATTCTCCTGAAAGACCCAAGCCATCGATCAGTGCCAACTCTAAACGTGATTTATCATGAACAAAAAGCGGAATTTCACCTGTTAAGAAGACGTGACCTTTTTGATGCGACTGAACATTCGTATACTTACCTGCTTCAGCCAATTGTGATGTTACCAAAGCTCGATATAAATCCCGAACTAAGGGCGACGAAGTGGTTAATGTTTTCCAATAGGTATAGTTTAACAAGGTATTAAACATTTGCCCTTCTGGGACATGTTCACTGACAAACGGAAGAAACTTCTTTGCAACCAACATATCGACATATTCCTGTTCATTCGCATAAACAATTTTCGATGATTTATACTCCCATCTTTTCGACTTTCCAACAATTTTAGGGACGCACTCAATAATCTCTAAGGACATAAAGTTCATGACAACTACTACAACCGGCTCTATGAACTGCTCTACATGTTTTAATAATTCCTTACCTAATGATACTTCTGCGCGAGCAGTTTTTGTGACAAACTTGTCTGACATAACTTTATCAAACAACGAGGTTTTGGTCGTTTCTGAAAGCAACCTGAATTGGTTAACACCAACACCAAACGACTCTTCTGGAAATCTAAATTTGTCGCTATCAGTAAATAATTTCCATCCAAATGCTTGCTCAGCTTTTTTAACTGCCTGTGAGAAAAAATTTATAGGAGTATTCAGTGACTGCTTTTGGACCCAGTGTGGATATAACAAATCGAGTAACGGATATGAGGTTTTCCACACATGTTTTTCATGCTCTCCATGCCCAACATCACGAATGGACAACGTAAATACCAGACCATTCGTGAGCTCTGAAATGTATAAAGTTGTGCCGTTCGTAGACTGGGCAGTCGTTTGCATAGGCCATTGTAGCAGAAGTTATGAATTTAAAGAATAATTCACATCTCTACGCAACTTGACCTTGTTCCCAGAGCATTTCGAACAATGCATCAAATGACTGCGCAATTACAGCGTCTTTTATGATGTATCCTATGCAATTTTCGGTATCGAGTTTCGTAACTGTGACGATATCATTAAATACAGAAAGAATAAGATCAAAATGAAACGATTCTGGGAGCATTCGAGTCTCCTTTAGTGTCGCTGGATTTGTCTTCTCAATATCTTTTACAGGCTCACAATACGTCAGAAGATTTTTAATACCAATCCCAAATTCAACTCGCTTAGCAATTAAGTCTTTCACTAATTGTCCGGTTAAATTATGAAAGAAAGGAACCTTCTCTTGATTGATTAACTGTTTAATCAACTTTGGTCGTTGCTGTATTCGCAACATCATTGGCATAGTATAGGCATCTAACCCATGAAGCACCTGCACCTTATTATTTGTCTCTAAGCTCGTAAGTAATTCTTGCAGTTCCATATTCTGCTATAATAAATTTAGTAGTGATACCTGCAACTTCTATTACAGGAGTATCACAATATTGGATTATATAACTTCATTTAGGTAGTCGTGAATACTACTACTCCAATTTACAACGCACTAGGGTTAACACCTAATGAATTAAAAGTATACCAAGGTTTTACCACTTATCCTGAAGTTTCCGCAGCAAAACTCTCTTCTCTACTTCATATGGATAAGTCCTCAACGTATCGTTCTGTCAGTAATTTACTTGAATACGGACTACTTTATGCAACCCCTCAAGGTGACACCATGACGTATAAAGCTGCAGACCCAGAAGAATTAAAAGCTAGATTTGATGCAAAGGTAACCGAACTACAGAACGCTGAGTCTTCAATTAATTCATTGGTATCATCTTTAATTTCTACATCACAACGTAAAACTCACATCCGTTCCGAAACAGGTGTCGCTGCAGTAGAAAAAGCAATAACCGAAAGTCTAAACTGCAACGAGAAATTCATAAGAGAACTATATCGAATCCATGCATATTCGAATGACAAAGCGCATATTCAATTCGTACTAAACGCCCTCAGAACACGCGTTGCAAACGGTGTCAGTATTCATCAATTTTTCGCAAAAGATAGGACAAAGGAATCTCCGGAAATTAGCGAAATAATGAGAAACAGCAAGGAATTACTAAAAACTGTTCGCAATTTACCTGATGGACTCGACGATATGAACTCGATTCGTATTTGGGATGATACAACAAACATTTATAGTGAAGACGAACGTGGCGAGATACTTGTCATCACTATTTCAGACAAATACGTGACTGGTTTCATGAAAAAAATGTATGATTTCATCTGGAATCAAAGCAAATAGATAATCATAAAAAAAAGAGCTACAGGAATTTCTTCCCATAGCTCTTTTTCATTCTCAAACTATAGTTATGCCTGAGTTCCGAGATCGACATATGGCAACAATGCCAAATATCGTGCGCGGTTAATGGCTTCCTTCAACGCTCGTTGATGGGTTGCACATACACCTGACTTGCTTCGTGGAATTATTTTTCCTCGAACTGACATGAACTTTTTCAACAAAGCGACATCGTAATATTTGATGTCGTGCTTTGATATTTTCATATCACAAACTGGGCAGGTGTCTGGCACCATTGCCTGTTGACCGTGACGTCGTTCGTCACTTGATTCCGTCTCGATAGACACGAGTGTATCGATCTGGGCGACATCCGAAAGGACTCGCTTTGTATCAGCCTTTACACTATCTGTTCCCACAGATACGGACATGTCTTTTACTCTTTTGACCATATTTTTCCTTTATGTATTAAATAATAACTATAATTAACTACTTATTAAAATGGCAAATCATCATCTGAAATTGGCGCTGGAGCCGATGTTGGTTTGCTGGTTGACTTTGCTTCATCTAATCCTTGCGCAATTGCATCAAGGTCGAATTCGCCGCCACCTTTCATTGAATTATCACCTTCTGATGCTTCAAGCTCTTCGTGAGAAGCTGGCTTTCCACTTCGGTCAAGGATAATTACTGATTCTGCACGAATTCTTGCATCTTTACTGACAAGCTTTCCTGCTTCATCTCGCTTTTCACGATACGTTAAGATCCCTTCGACGTAAACTTTCATTCCTTTTTGTAAAATCTTTGCAAGATTTTCACCAAACTTTCCC
>CAZCKT010000003.1:0-23284 GCA_964499355.1 uncultured Candidatus Saccharibacteria bacterium
TACCTTTCCATATTCTCCTAATTCGTCTGCTAAGAAGTTTATCGCACTTGATAGTCTAAGTAGCTTTTTTGAGGCGATTTTGGCTTCCTCAGAAGTGTAGGAGTAATCCTTAACCAGTACCTTGATTAACTTCTTGCCAAGCTCTTGATCGTGGAAGTATTTAACAAGTAGCTGCTGCGCAGTAGATACAAGGTTTTGTGCAATCATGTAAACAGAGACAATGCTTGGCAGTGGTGTCATGCTTAATGTAATCATTATTGGCATAACATAAAGTGTAGATGTGTTTAATGAGGTGCTAAAGGCTTCTTGCATTGCTTCTGTATCTGATTTTGTTTCGCCAACTTTTTTAACTTTGGGGACTTGAGTGTTCATTACTTTCATTGAAACGAGTGTTGGGAGTAGGTTGGAAACGCCTAAGATTACAAGTAATAGTAAGTAAGGGAGTGCGACTGAAGTGAAGAACCCACCTGAGAAGCTACTGCCAGGTGTCGACAATAGCTGGATGCCAAAAAGATCAGTTGCGAAAACTTGCTGTCCCATAGCGACTAGTCTTTCCGAAACAAATGGATAAAGTCCTCCCATGTTGAGAGGTGTGACATCAGGTTTTGTGAATGCAAGGACTGACTGATAGAGCGCGATAAGTATAGGGATCTGAATTACAAAATTTGTAAAGCACCCAAGAGGATTGTAGTTAATTTCCTTATACAGTTCTTGCTGTGCTTTCGCCAACTCTGTTGGTTTGTCCTTGTATTTATCCTTGAGAGAATCTAACCGTGGTTGAATTGCGCGGATCTTTTTTGTGTCCTTATACTGCTTGGATACCATCGGCCACATCAGTACGCGAATAATAAGTATCAAAATAAAAGTACTCAAACCAAGACTACCTGTTACTGCATAGGTTAAGGTGAGTAAGTTATGGATAGGTCCATAAATAAATAGTTGCCAAATGTTTCCAATCATAGTCGCTATTGTAGGGTGTTTGTCCGTATTTCGCAAGATTTATATGAGATTAGTCGGGTAGTTCTGTCAAAAGTCCTTGACAGTTATTTCTGGTGTGCTAGTATGACCCATCGGCACTGCCCCGCTGATATTTTTCACTTTTAAGGACTACGGAACAATATCAATTGTTCCAGCTTTAGTCATTAATGGATTGCATCTGATTATTCTCCAAATAGAAAGAACCACGCCTTTTAATCCGTATTTTTCTACAGCCTCTTTTCCGTATTCTGAGCAGGTTGGTATAAATCGACAAGTCGCTCGATGATTCGGTCCATGGTCTGGGGAAAGTGTCTTCTGGTAAACAGAAATGAACCAGGTCACTAGTTTTCTCATAATTTGACTGCTTTTAACGTATCGTTTAATTTGAAACGTAATTCTTTCGTTATGAGTGGTGCTTTGCAAACCCACATCCAGTTGTATTTAATCAATAATTCTTTTGGTAATGACTCTCTCATAGCAGCTCGAAGGACTCTTTTGTTGTAATTTCGGTCAACAGCTTTTGGCGTTACTTTCTTTGAGACACTGATGACAATAATAGGTTTTGTTGGCGCAGGATCTTGAATAGGGCTATACATTAAGACTAACGTGTCGAAACGAATGCTTGAGTGTTGTGCAAGGATTTGTTGTGCGATTCGTTGTTTCAAAGATAGCTTCATTATGTTGTATTCTACCATGTTTCTGTTACAATAAACGACCTCGAGAGAAACCACATTGCAACGATGTTGCGACAAAACTTTCATTATGCGAGGACTAATATTACTTTACTCAACCACGTGGCGATGTCACGGAATTGAGACTCAAAAAACATATGTTCGGACTAGAAAAATTCGGTAAAATGGCTGACACCGTTAAACAAGCCAAACAACAGCAAGATAAAATGAAAGCAATTCAGGCTTTCGGAGAATCAAGGGATCATTTGGTAAAGATTCATCTTAATGGTTTGCAGGAATTAGTAAATATCACTATTGATGATTCTCTTTTGTCACCAGATAAATCGAAGGACTTGAAAAAGGACATTATGGAAGCGTATAAGGATGCACAACAAAAATTACAAAAGGAATTAATGAAGGGAATGGACATGGAGCAGATGAAAAAACTGCTTGGCATGTAGGTTCCGATTCAATTATCATACTGACTGCTCATGGGTGTTATTCCAAAATCGTTAAAAACGTTGACGCTTGAACTCCAGCGATTGCCGGGGATTGGCCCAAAGTCTGCACGAAGAATTGCATATTTTTTGTTCTCTTTACCTCAGGAGCGATTATCCTTTTTAGGCGACTCATTTAGGGATTTAAAACAGAGTGTTACGACTTGTTCGTTTTGTCATATGCTTGCCGATACTAACCCTTGCGATATTTGTGGTGACGCGACAAGAGAAGTTAAGTCACTTTGTGTCGTTGCAGATCATATGGATGTCTATGCAATTGAACGAACAGCTGGTTATAAGGGAATGTATTTTGTACTTGGTGGTTTACTGTCTCCAGTAAAGGGGCACGGTCCAGATGATATTGCAATGGAAGGACTTTTAAAGCGTGTACAACAATTAAAGAAGGTTCAAAAGCAAGGAGAACTGTTGGAAATCATATTTGCGTTAAGTCCAACAACAGAAGGGCAAACAACATCCTTATATATTAAAGAAGAAATAAAGAACGAATTTGGAAATGACGTAACAATGTCTCATGTGGCCGTGGGTATTTCAGTGGGTACTGATATTGATTATGTCGATACATATACACTCCAAGAAGCATTAAAAGGTCGGTCATCAATGTAGTTTCACAGACACCTCTTTAGCAGTCTTAATTGTTTCTGCTTTCTCTTGCGCTAACGTGCGTGAATTGTTATACTGAAATTGCTAATTGCTAGGAGAAACAAAAATGACACTGCTTACCCCAGCCGTGCTGAACTGCTCAGCGCTGGAATCTTTAAAAGAAAAAGACCAGAAATTTCATAAGAAATATGTGTTCCAGTTCGCGTTATTACAAGGTTTTTGGGGTGTCATTGTATTCGTTTTATTGTGGGCTTTTTATTGCATCCCATTTGCCACCAAATTGAAAACAGAGGGTGATAAGGTATTGCTCAATGCAAACTTCAGTTCAATGACCATAGAAAATGGGAAGGCAACCGTCGATATTAAGCCTGCAATTTGGGTGTATACAATTTCCGATTCACCATCTGAGCAGAAAATGGTCGCGATTGATTCGGTTGGCACGATGAATAAATATTATTGGGATGATCGAGTCGAAAAGGGCAGTGTTAAGAAAATCGATGGTATCGGAGTAATGAAAGAGTACTTGTATGTAAAGAAAGGTACTTGGATAAAAAAGATTCCTTATTCACAGTTTAGTAAGAATAAAGTCGTCATGACTAAGGGAGATATCAGTGATTCATTGGAACGAATGACGAGTAAAAAAATGATGATCACTATGTTGTTATGTATGATCCCGGTAGTATTTCTTACGGTCTTTTTGGTCGGAGGGTTAACACATATCTTGTTTGGAAGAATTACCGGTGAATTACTCGCAATGCTTTCCAACAGTTATAAAGTAAATCTAGAATCTTCATTAAAAATGTCTAACGGTTTGTATGTAGTTTGGGCGTACTTAGTAGGATTGAGTATGGTTTCACAGAAAATTGTTTTCTTGACCTATGGGAATATGTCACCATACTTTATTGCTTTTGATATTTTGGCATATTTTGGCGTTTTCTTTGTTGGATACTTGTGTTTTAAGGGATCAGTTTCCCCATCTAAAGTAGTAAAAAAGAATAATGACTCGAGATGAGCGAAATTGGTTAACAAGAGCCAAGTATTTGAATGCACTAGGTACTGTATACGGTGTCACGCTTAGCTTCTTTGTGGTCCTTTCATTGATGTTCGTTACTTTGGTGAAACAGGTTGAGCAAGGTAAATTACCAATCCAAGCAGCCACTTGTTCAATTCCAACAACAGTTACAACGACAATAGAATTAACACCCGACAATGCAGATAACATAGTAGATTGTTCTGCGCAGGATATTACGATTTCGTCTACAGGTAAACTTATTCTTAAGAGTTACAAAACATTAAATACCTCTGCCACTGATGATGGTGGTGTCGTTCTTAAAGTTGGAAATCTCGTCGTCGATGTAGGTGGTGAAATTCTTGCAGATGGCCAAGGATACGTTGCAACTCAAATAGATGGCGGATCAGCAGATGCATCAACTGGAATCGCAGGTGGTTCAGGTGGTGGAAACGGTGGTGCAGGTGGATCTGGTAACTCAATCGGTGGTCCAGGAAATGAAGTCGGGAATACGGGAACTGTCATAGGTGTTAAAGAATCACCAATTACTCTCGGCGGAGCAGGTGGTAACGCAGGTGGCGGTGGACTCGGAGGAAACGGTGGTGGTGCAATAAAAATTGAAGCAAGCGGAACAGTTACGGTAAATGGTAAGGTTTCAGCTGATGGTGCTTCTGGATTAAAGAGTGTTGACGCCCAAACTGCAGGTGGTGGTGGGGCAGGTGGATCCATTTGGATTCAGGCAAACATACTCGCAGGAAGTGGACAAATAACAGCGAAAGGTGGTGGAACTGATGTTACGGCAAGTTATTATGGTGGTGGTGGAGGTGGTGGTCGTATCGCGTTGATATGTACGACTTCAACCTCTTTCCCTGCTGAAAATGTCAGTGTTGCCTTTGGAACAGGTTCCCAAAATGGACAGATTGGTACATTGGTTGGTCCAGGTTGCAAGCCAGCTGATCCAACAGTATTGAAATTTTATGAGAAGAATGTCACAACAGCACTCGTAGACCGAGAATTGCAGGTTTCAGAATTAACTACTAAAACTGCATTAACCTTTGCAAGTGATTTAGCAGGTTCAAATTTGAAATTAGAAGTGGAAGTTCGAGAGAAAGCACAGGCATTTACAAATGTTGCGACTGGAGCACAGATAACTGCGGATTCTAATAAACTGTGTACAGGTATGCCAGGTACTAATGGGCAAAATATATCCGCCTATTGTGGGTATGTTGAAGTATCAACTGGTCTTACGGCGAGTACTGAATACAAATGGCAGGCACGTATAATAAGCACAACGGGTATCGCTTCTAACTGGGTCCAATATGGTGGTAATTCAACAAGTGATGCCGATTTTATAGTTGTTGGCACACCAACAGCATTGGTTGTCGTCGAAGGAAATAATCAATCAGTAACAGTTGGCCAACTCGCATCACCAAAGCCAAAAGCAAAAGTAGTTGATGCCGCAGGATATGGTGTTCCATTCTATGTATTAGATGGTTGGACAGTGTTAACCGGAAATGGAAGTGTCTCAAATGCGGAAACAACTGCAAATAAATGGGGTGAAGTGACCACGGATTGGACGATTGGAACGGTAGCTGGTGTGAATAATAATACAGTTAAGATTACAAGAAATTCAGCTGGTTTAACGTTGACATTCACGGCAAGTGCACTTCCTGGAAGTATTCATTCGTATGTGGTTGGAGCAGGAGCTTCAGTATCTTTATTGAATACAGATGTTCCAGTAACAGTAACTGCAAAAGACGCATATGGAAACACAGTACCATTTGTTGGAACTTTGACGATGCAGCCTGTCTCTTCAGTTGATGTTGGAACACCAGGATTGGGAACGTTGACGCCAGATACTATTTTGTTCGGTGGATCTGTTTCTGGTGAAGGTACCAGTACAGTTACCGAAGTCGCGGCATCAGGTACATTTACTCTAAATGCGCGATATAGCTATAGCGAAAATATAAAAATAAAAGTTTCAGATACAAATGGAAATGTTGGGTATTCCAACTCAATTTTGTTTGTTACTACAGTGGGTAGCTGTCCTGCAGTTACTATTGATACAAATCAAACATGGAATGCCATTGATGCGCCAGGTGGTATTTTCGACTGTAGAGGATTAGGACAATTCACCGTTACGAGCGGATTTACCTTGACATTAAATAGTTACAATAATGGTGATTCAGATTATGCGAATGATTTCGGGGTCACCTTATTAGTTGATAGTCTAAATGTAGAAACGAGCGCGCGAATATCAGCTGATGCATTAGGATACGGAAGAGTTTCAGGACCTTCCGGAGATGTATATGGTGGATATTCTGCGAATGGTGGTGGAACACCTTATGGTAATGTGTATGAACCGGTTTCGCTAGGTAGCGGTGGTGATTATGAGTTTTATGGAACTGCAGGAGCAGGTGCAGGTGCAATAAAAATTGCGACTGCTGGCAATGCCGTTGTTAACGGAAGAATTACAGCAAATGGTGCTACTGGATCAGGTATTCGATACGATGGTGGCGCAGGTGGTTCAGTTTGGCTTGATGTCGCACAACTCAGCGGTTCAGGAACTGTTGAAGCAAATGGTGGCGCAGGTGCTGGTGATCCAGGTGGTGGTGGATCGGGTGGTCGTATCGCAGTTTATTATTCTTCGAACTCAGGATTTGATCTAACAGGAACTAGTGTTCAGTCTTACGGTGGAAGTAGCTCTAATTATGGCTATAGTGGCGCTGGTACTGTCTATCTAGAAAGAAAAGGCGTTGATACAGCAAATCAAGGAACATTACTTGTTGACAATAATGGACACGATTCAACTAAAACAGCAGGTGTCCCATTAGGAAATTATGTATTTAGTAGTATCAACGTAAAGCGTTATGGCCATGTTGAATTCATGGACAGTGACAGCAATTTAACAATCACTTCCGCTGATTCATTAGTTGGAGATTCAACAAAACCATTGATTAAAGTTTCTGGAACAATGAACTATACAGGTGGTGGAACGTTGGTCATCGAAGGTGTTAACCTTGGTATTAATGGCAAGACGATTGGAGTTTCAGATGTCACGATTGGTGGCGCATTAGAAGCTGGAGTAACATTGTATGCAAATACTTGGTATCACAATAATTCAATTCCTTATGTATTCGGCGATATATTGGTAAAGAATAATGGCACATTGGTTATGGCAGGTTATCAGAACGGTGCTGCATCGAGTGCTGACGATTATGGTGTTACATTATCAGTTGATTCTCTTAACGTTAATGCTGGTGGACTTATAACAGCGAATGGATACGGTTATACAGCATGGGAAGGAATTGCAGGTGCAGTTCACGGTGGTTACTCGCGAAATTCAAATGGGGTTCCTTATGGTAGTGTTTACGAGCCGGTTACATTAGGTAGTGGTGGTATGTATGAATTCTACGGTACCCCAGGCATTGGTGGTGGTGCAATGAAATTGGTAGTTTCAGGAACTGCAACTATTGATGGAACAATAACAGCAAATGGACTTGCTGGAAGTGGAAACAAATACAATGGTGGTGCAGCAGGTTCAGTTTGGTTAGATGTTGGTACTTTAGATGGTAGTGGTTCAGTACAGGCAAATGGTGGTGCAGGAGCGTGGAGCCCTGGAAATGGTGGATCAGGTGGTCGTTTGGCAGTCTACTACAATACTAATAACGGCTTTGTCTTAAATGGATCACATCTGCAAGCATACGGTGGTGCAGGTGCAGATGGATATGCAGGTCCTGGAACAGTTTATGTCGAACAAAAAGGTGTCGATGGTGTTCATGCAGGAGAACTGATTGTTGATAATGGAAATCATGATGGTCCAACAGCAGGTGTTGTCTCAGGTACGTATAGCTTCGACAAAATTACTGTTACAAGATACGGTCATGTAGAATTCATTGGAAATGACAGTAATGTCATTATTACGAGTGGGCAAGGAATGGTTGGAGACGCAACAAAACCGCTTATAAAAGTTTCTGGAACACTAACCTATACAGGTGTAGATCGACTAACTATTGATGGCGTTGATTTGGGAATAAATGGAAAAATGACTGGGGTCCAGGATGTAACGATCGGTCAGACACTTAACTCAGGAGTTACCTTGTATGCGAATACGTGGTATTACAATAATAGCAATCATGTTACTCTTGGAGATGTTCATATTACGGAAAATGGGCTCCTAACTCTTGTTTCATATCAAAATGGTGCGAGTTCTGCATCGGATGACTATGGGGTTAACGTAGAGATGACGGGATTAACTCTCGATGCAGGTGGAAGAATTATTTCAGATGGGTATGGATATTCCGAATGGGAAGGCGTAGCAGGCGCAGAACACGGTGGTTATGCAAGAAATTCAGCAGGTACTCCTTATGGAGATGTCTACCAACCTGTAACGTTAGGAAGTGGTGGTGCTTATGGCTTTTATGGGACTCCTGGAAAAGGTGGTGGTTCTATGAAACTTGCTGTCTCTGGGACTGCGACGATTAATGGAAATATAACTGCAAACGGTTTAACTGGAAGTGGAAATAAATACAACGGTGGAGCTGGTGGTTCTGTATGGTTAGATGTTGGAACAATCGCTGGTACAGGTACAATTCAAACAAATGGTGGTGTTGGAGCTTGGAGTCCAGGAAATGGTGGCTCAGGTGGTCGTATAGCATTGTATTACACAACGAATAATTCATTTGCATTGAATGGAGAACATCTACAAGCATATGGTGGTGCTGGAGCAGATGGATACGCTGGTCCTGGTACCGTTTATATCGAACATAAAGGAGTTCACTCAGTTCATGGTGGAGAGTTACTTGTTGATAACAATAATCATGATAGTCCAACTGCTGGTGTAATTTCTGGCAATTATGAATTTGCTCAGATAACTGTAAAGCGATATGGTCATGTAGAATTCATTGGAAATGATAGTGTTGTTGCAATCGCGAGTGGAAGTGGGCTTGTTGGAGATTCAACAAAACCATTAATTAAAGTCTCTGGAACAATTAATTATACTGGAACAGGTAGATTAACCATTGACGGTGTTGATCTTGGCGTTAATGGCCGATTAATGGGCGTTCAGGATGTAACTATCGGTGAAACACTTAATTCTGGCGTCACTTTGTATGCAAATACTTGGTATCATAACAACTCGAGAGGGTACACGTTTGGAGATTTACATGTATCGGCATTAGGGACGCTTACTGTCGTTGGGTATCAAAATGGTGCAACTTCGTATACAGATGACTATGGCGTTTCGATAACAGCATCTAGCTTAGTGGTAGATGCAGGTGGCATGATAACAGGTGATAGTAATGGATATCCAAAGTGGGTTGGAATTGCAGGTGGCTTGCATGGTGGTTATGTTGCGAGTAATGGTGTTGCCCCCTACGGAAATATGTTCGAACCTTCAACACTGGGAAGCGGTGGTGTTAGCGCCTTCTACGGTGATGTAGGTGCTGGTGGTGGTGCTATCAAATTAAGTGTCTCAGGAACTTCAACCATCAATGGAACAATCTCGATGAACGGAAGTAATGGTGGTGGTAATAGAGGTGAAGCAGGTGCGGGTGGAAGTATTTGGTTAGATACGAATACAATTGCAGGTACAGGGCTTCTTCGAACAAATGGTGGAGTTGGTGTCGTATACGCGGGTGGATCAGGCGGTCGTATTGCTTTGTACTATGCAAATAATTCAGGGTTTACTATAAATGGTGCGCACTTACAATCTTACGGTGGTCCAGGTGGTTCTTACTATAGCGGTCCTGGTACGGTATACATTGAACATAAAGGTGTAAACGCTGCGGCAAAAGGGACTTTATTGGTTGACAACAATGGACATAATGGATTATCCGCAGGTATTTCAGAAGGAACTTATGAGTTTACAAATATAATGGCAACTGGATATGGTCACATCGACTTTGTCGGCCAAAATAGTATCGTTCGTGTTCCAAGTGGAGACACCTTTATTGGTGATTCGAGTATGCCGGTAATCAAGTTTAATGGAACATTCGAATTCCAAGGACCAAATGCATTGGTCATCGATGGCGTGAATCTTGGATTTAATGGAAAAGTAGTGGGTGTGCAAGATATAACTGTAGGTGAAACAGTTGCGTCCGGACTTACTTTGTACGGTAAAACTTGGTATCACAACAAAACAAATCCATTTGTCTTTGGTAATATGACAGTTACCGACAATGGAACTGTTTCAATAGTAGGAAATCAAGACGGTGATGCGGTCTATACTGATGACGAAGGAGTCTATGCTCAAATGGCAAGTCTAACGGTTGCAACTAATGGAAAGATTACAGCTGATGGATTGGGTTATCCAAATGATCAAGGTCCAAGTATCGGCGGTGCGCATGGTGGATATGTTCAAACAGTGCCAACCTTATTACCACAAGGTGATATGTATGAACCAACAATGTTAGGAAGTGGAGGAAGTTGGGGCTTTTACGGTACACCAGGAAGCGGTGGTGGTGCAATGAAATTTACTATCACAGGTGCTGCAACTATTAATGGCCAAATATCAGCAAACGGAACAACTGGTGGTGGAAATAGATTCGGGAGCGGTGCTGGTGGTTCAATTTGGATGGATGTTGGAAGCTTAACCGGAGCAGGATCAATTACAGCAAATGCAGGAAATGCATGGGGGACTGAAGCCGGATCTGGTGGACGAATTGCAGTATACTACACAACTAATAATGGTTTTAGTTTGGCAGAGAATAGTATTCAGGCGCATGGTGGATCAGGTGCAAGTGGTTATGGTGGACCTGGTACAGTTTACATCGAAAATAAGACAATAAATGATCCAAAGCATGGAAGTCTCTACATAAGAAACGGCGGACATTCAGGGAGAGGACAGGATTTCGAAGCCGGAACATACGAACTAGACAATCTTGAAATTGGGCAAAATGTTAGTGTTTGGATTAAGAGCGATACAACGGCAACCGCAGATCCATTGTCAGTAATTGCCCCTCATAGTATCGTTGCAGACAATTCAACAGTAAGGTCATACAACTTTAGTGATGCGATTCAAAATTCATTAACAGACGCCTCAGGAAATGGGCATAATGCTACGATTGGAACCAATACGTTGTCAGTAGCCGGTAAATTTGGAAATGCGCAAAACGTTCTATCCGGAAATCTTGGTATCACATTCCCTCAAGTCGAATTAACCGGTGATTCAACTATTGATATGTGGATTAAGTTCCCATTACCAGCTACTCCAGATGGGTGGAGATCAATTACGAACTATAATGGCACGTCATATCACAACATAATTGTTCGATCTGATGGTCAGTTAGGGTCTTACAATTACGGCTGGTATGACTCAGGATTTAATGTGAATTCGTTAACAACTGGATGGCACCATATGGCAGTTGTAACTGCTGGAAGTACAACAAAATACTTTATTGATGGTGCACAAGTAGGGTCAACTGCTCTTGCAATGCATACTCCAATCAATGTAATCGGAAATGCAGGATACAATCAACCAGCAGGTTTTATTGATGAAGTTCGAATTTCAGATAAAGCTTTTAGTGATTCAGAAGTTCAAGCAGCAGCGACCGCGCAAGATCCATATGTTTCAAATTCAAATACGTTAGGACTTTGGCATTTGGATGAACAGTTAAATTCTGTCGATAGTTCTGCATTAGTAAATCAAATTGTCGAAGTTGGAACGCCGGCAGTTATTCCAGGAAAATTCGGATCAGGTCGATACTTTGGAGCAGGGCAAGTAATTAGAACTGCAGAAGTTACCTTGGGAACCGATTGGACTATAGATATGTGGACAAAGTTCCCATTACCAGTTTCAGGACAAGGATGGAGAACTCTTGTTGCTTATGCTAGTGGAAATTTCCATCCAATAATTGTCTCTTCAGATGGTTATATTGGTTCTTATAATGGTGGCTGGTATTCCTCGGGGTACAATATAAACGCCTTAACTGGTTGGCATCATGTTGCAGCAATTGGTTCTGGAACAACGACTGAATTTTATATAGATGGCGTGTCAGTTGGAACATCAAGTACCAAGGTAACGTCGACCATTTCATCGTTTGGAAACTTAGAAAATGGTGCAGCTCAACAGTCAGGAAGTGTTGATGAAATTCGAGTAAGAAATAGAGCAGTAACCGCGGGCGAAATATTAACGGATGCACAAAGTGCGAATCAACAAGTCAATGATGAGAGTACAGTATTGTTCCTTCATCTTGATGCAAAACAGACAACTGACGCTAGTAGTAATCATGTGAGTGCATCGTTGTACGGAACAAGTTCAGCTGCAGGTAAATATGGAGAAGGCCGAATGTTTAACGGTATTCGAGATTACATTCAATTACCAGAAATGAATGAAGACTACTCACAAGGTCTGACGGTATCCTTCTGGGCAAAGCCTACATCAAATGGTAGTTGGGCACGATTTATGGACTTTGGTAATGCATGTCCAAGCGACAACATTATCATCTCTCGTTACGCAACATCAAATGACATTCTGTTTCAGGTATCACAAGGAGGTTCCTCAGCTTATATTGTTGCATCGAACGGACTTGTCTTAAACGAATGGCATCACTACGCGTTTACAATCGACAATACTAACAAGGCAACAGTATATAGAGATGGAGAAATCTTAACGACAGGAACGGTGGCTTTACCCGCAAATGTTATGAGAAATTACAATTATATTGGTAAGAGTTGTTCTGGTGGTGACGCGTTGTATGCTGGATTTATGGATGAGTTCGCGATTTTGAATCGTGCGTTCTCTGATGAAGAGGTGAAGGCTACTTATGCTGGATTAACCCTTGCAGAATACCAAGCTACACAGCAAACATTGGTTGGTAAAGGTGTTAAGTTTGAGCTCGATGGAAACTTTACGGTTGCATCTGGTGCATCGATATTAGGTACAGGTGTTGGTTTTCCAAACGATACTGGCGCCGGACGAGGTGAACGAGGAGTTGGTTATTCAGGTGGAGCAGGTGGAGCAAATGGTGGTAACGGTGGAAATGGTCAATCAGATGGTTCACATGCCGCATCAATTGGTGGTACAAAATTCGGAGATCAGTTGCTCCCAATTACATTAGGGGCAGGTGGTGGATCATCAGGTGTTGGTGCTAAAGGTGGAGCAGGTGGTGGTTCTTTGACTGTAATAGCTCATGGACGAGTAAACAACCTTGATCAATACGTTGATGGTGTCGTTACAATCGATGGTACTATTAATGTTGATGGAACAATCGGTAAGACCGGTTCACCAGGTGGTGGTGGTGGCGCAGGTGGTTCAATTCTTATTCACGGTAACACCTGTTCAATTACCGGAAACTTAAGTGCAAACGGTGGAGCAGGTGGAAATAGTGATATTGATGGTGGAAGTGGTGGTGGTGGTAGAATCTCGGTCCTGTACAATGTCGGTCCTTGTGACGTTTCCGGTGCTGTAAGCGTTGTAGAGGGAATTCCTGCAGATCCATTGAACTATGGCGCTCAAGCGGGTCAGGTAGGTACATTCCCACCAGAACCAAACTCTGTACCTTGGCCATCAACGTATAGAGAGCAGTTTGAAGTAAAGGAAGATGTTCAGGCAGCTAATACAAGTGACGTTGTATTGGCTTCTGCGGCATCTGTTGAATCGGTCCTTGGTACAACAGAAAGTGCAATTCCTGTCGGTGGAATTATTAACGGTACAACAGTAACCTTAAAGGCTGATGCGTACGAATCTGGTGCTCGACCAGTTGCTCCTAAGCGTTTGAAGTTGCAAGTTGAATTAAAGAAAACTGCGCAAACCTTTGATGGATCAAGTAACGTTTATGAATCTACCGTAACATCATTTACTGGAGGTCAACCTGTCGTATTGACAGTTACCGCGACAAATTTGGAAATGGGTGCGTCATATAAATGGCGTGTACGTACAATTAATGCAGATACAGGGTTGACAAGTGATTGGCAAGAATATGGGGGGAATGCTACAAATGCAGCGGACTTTACCATTACGACCGTTGCGTCAATTGATCTTGTACTGGAAAAATCATCGATGATGCTTACAGAAATGTCGTCGTTGACAGTTACTGCCAAGAACAGTCTTGGCAATCGTGATTCATCGTATAGAGGAACTGTGACGTTTAGTTCTACGAGTGGAACTGCGCAACTTCCTGTGACATACACTTTTACAGCAGGTGATGCGGGAAGTCATACATTTACAAATGGATTGAAGCTTTTTGAACCAGGAACATTTTCAGTAACCGCAGAAGATACAGTAAACGTATCATTATTGGATACTGCATCAATTACAGTTACCGTTCCTGATACGGCGTTTATTACATTAAGCGCGTCAGATTTAGCAATAACACTCGGGCAGACAACTACATTGTTATGGCAAAGTAGCGATTTGACAGATATAACGATAGATAATGGGATTGGAAGTGTAGCAGCAACGGGAAGTTTACAAATAACACCACCATTAGGTACAACTGTATATACAATTCAAGGTAAAACAATTACAAATAGCACGCTAACAGCATCTGTCAGTATCACTGTTACAGATGTTGCTGCACCGACTCCGACAGCAACTTCCATTCCAACTGGTACAGGAACTCCAACAATTACAATGACCGTAACACCAAGTGTTACCCCATCAGTAACAACTACTGTAAAACCTACAGCAACTCCTAAGCCAAGACCAACAACTGTACCTGTTTCTTGTCCAAGTATTACAACCTTCGTAGTTAGCAATAGAATTGTTAAGCAAGGTGAGGCGGTAACTATAACATGGGCAGTAGAAAATTCAGATAAGGTAAGCATTGATGCATTTAGTGGTTCACTTCCAAAAACTGGTTCAGCTTCTGTGGTTATGACAAAAACGGTTGATATTTCACTGTTAGCTGTCAAAGGTAAGTGTCAAAGAATTCAAACAAAGCATATTGAAGTTGTAAACGCCTATCCTTGGGAAGGAGCAGGTGGAATGCTTATTGGATTATTTGCCTTAGAAACAATAGGTATGCAAATTGGTGCAGCACAAGGTAATTTATGGTTTGCCTTGCTAGGACTTATTGATCGAAGTAAGAAAAGAAAACCATGGGGAGTTGTCTATAATTCTGTCACGAAAAAACTCATGGCACGTGTAGTTGTTCGACTTTGGGATACAGAAAGTGGCAAACTTGTTGACACGGTCGTCACCGATGCAAATGGTATCTTCAAATTAACACCAAAAAAGGGGAAGTATGTAGTTAAGGTCGCATTGGCAGGATTTGTGTTTCCAACAAAGTTAATTAAAGGTAGTGATGATTCAGGCTTTTCAAACATTTACACGGGAGAAGTTATAGAAGTTAATGATGCTTCGGACATGCTAATGATTTCTATTCCAATTGATCCAATTAAGAGGCAGAAAAGTGATGGTTTTAATGTAGGTGGAATTATTAACTTACTCGAAGATTTAGTGTCAGTTATTAGTCCAATCATTTTAATCGCAGGCTTTATTTATAGCGTTGTTGTCACTGTTATGTATCCGTTGACGCTTAACTATCTTATTTTGGCTCTTTACGCGTTAACGTTCGTTGTTAAAGCCCTTGTATATCTTTCTGCTCCGAAGGTTTTCGGAAATGTTTCAAGTGTTGATGGAAAAGTAGTTAGTGGTTTGGAAATAGGATTATTCGATAAAGAGTTTAAGAACTTGATCTCGCGAACCTTTACCAACAAACGCGGAGCATATAACTTTGTTGTAAAGAATCAGGAATACTATTTGCAGATTATGGATCCTGGTTTCAAGTTACTGAGTAAGGCAGCTTCAAAAGATGGATTATTGATTCACAAATCAAAAGGTAATTCTGGTGTTAAGCTTGTTGCTGAATCTTTGATTGTGTATCCAGTTCAGAACATTGTTAAAGCGAAAAAGTAATTTCCAAAGAAATAGGTTGCTAATTTCGGTATAAATTGTGTATAATTCACTTGTGGATCGTTAGCTCAGTCGGTAGAGCAGGCGACTCTTAATCGCTCGGTCGAGGGTTCGAATCCCCCACGGTCCAAAGGTGTTTGTTCACTTGAACAGTGAGCAGACACCTTTTTTTTATTATGTTGAGAATCGAAACTCAATAGTATTCATAGTGCTCGTAGCGTGAAAAATATAATTGAGGTGGACAGATTGTCAGATATTTTGTACCCTACCAAATGATTGTGCTTCTCGTTATATTAATAATTGTTTGGTGTATTGGTGCAGTGTATTTAGGATCTGTATTCTATTACAAGCTGACACGACGTGAAGTTTTCGTTCCTTTCATTCCTGCTGATCACACTGGGATTGAATCGATGTGCGAGTCAATAAATCTCAAAGGAGACGAGAAAGTTATTGATGTTGGTTCAGGTTGGGGATCGATTATTTTTCATTTACTTCGGAAGTATCCAAAGCTCGATGTCACAGGTGTTGAATTAAACCCGGTTTTACATTTATTCTCAACAATTCGCGCGAAACTATTTCATCAAAATCAAAAAATTACTCTATACAAACAAGATGCAGTGAAGCTTGAGTACAAGAAATATGATGTCATATTTCTTTTTATGCTTTCGTCTTTTGTTAACAAAGTATTGGTACCAAAATTCGAAAAGGAACTTGTGAAAGGTACGAAAGTTATTTCATATGTTTTCCCAATGAAGTCCGACAAATTCAGAGAAAAAAAGATTGAACTTCCTACAAATGGTTGGAAGAGTGTTATATACGTTTACGAAAAACTCTAGTTTTACGCTGCGCTCAATGGAAGGTATGGGTAACCTCGCTTGGTCATGAGTGCTCTTTGGTAGAAGACGGCTGCTAAGTATAGAGGCGCCTTAACTGGTACATCCAATGCTGGAACGTATTCGACTAAGCTTGCTCCAAAACCTTGCTTAAAATCGTCCATTACTTTCCAAGGATGTGGTAAGCCCTTTTCTGTAATTTCTCTCGAAACAGAGCCACCCCAGAGGTCAAGAATGGTAACCTTACGTGACTCTAGTTCTTTTACAGTTTCTGCAAGCATTAAAACATCTGCTCCGATTTCTCGACCTTGATCTGTAATTGCTGCCCAATAATACCATGCTGTACTTCCTTGAATCACAATTGAGGCTGCGGCGAATAGTGTATCTTTATCATCACGAACAGATGCAATTAAAAGTTCACTGGTATCACCGTAGGTCTTTAGTTCTTCTTTAAGGTAATCGACCGGGACAAAGTCAATTTGTTTTTTTGCTGCCAATGTTCGGTAGATAGAGACAAAGTCTTCAATTGCTGTCGGTTCAGAGGAAAATGTCGTTTTGAGGTTTCGCTTATTTGCTCTTTCATACAGTAAACTTAAATCCTCACGTAAGTTCTCTGCTTTAAACTGGGGTACAGAAATTGTTCGAGTGACACATGCATCGAGTTCTTGTACTGGAGCTCGTTTAAATCCAGCTGACATTATATCGTTTACAATTTCTTTCTTTGCAGGAATTCTAGGGGTAAATCGGACGTAAACTGCTTGTTCCTCCTGGCCGACTTGTTGTGCAAATGCACGGAGTTCTTGCCAAAAAACAAGATCCTCTGCACATCTGGTGTCAATGAAAATAGGGGAGTGTTGAAAGTATACAAATGAACCGCTACGTGCTGGGATTACTTGGTAGAAGACGAGCGCGACAGTGCTTTCTTTTGCGGATACTTGATAGAGTCCAGTTTTACGATTTCGTTTAGAAATAAACTTCATCCGTTCCGGTGAATTGTAAAAAGTTGTGTAGGATGATTTTTTGAGAAGCGAAGCGTATTCCTTTTCTGTGATTGCAGTATAAGTATATTTTGGCATGAGATAACGAAGTGAACTTAGGTAAGTGTCTGTCCTATTTTACCATGATTATCCCTTAGCGTAATACTCTGAACCATAAGGTCCCTTTTTCGTCAGTGAAAAGCAGTGACAAGTCATTTTGTCCGATACTCATTGTTTTGATTTCAGGTTGCACTTTTAAAACATTCTCCCCAGTAGTGTCAATTGCGATAAGAGTCCCTGCTTGCCTCGTCGCAATGTACACATCATCGGCAATAATTGAAGGTGCAGTTAATACTGAATCACTTTTTAAAATTACTTTTCTTCCTAAATTTGTTAGTCGATCTGCTATTCGTTTATTGTAGCTGAGTGCAACCAATTGAGTCTCTTTTGATTCTGTAAAAGCGATAAGTTCTTTGTCTGTTGCATGAATTGGTTTAGAAACGATCTCTTCTTTGGATATCTGAATTCTTGAAAAATCATTATTAAAGTGCTCGATAGACAAATCTCCAACTTTCTCGCTAGTTAAGGTGATATCAACTTCGCTTGATTTTGCATCAAATAGTTTTCCTAGGAAAAAGGAGCCTGATTTAGTTGCAATAATAAATCTAGGTAAATCAGTTTTTGAATAACTCCAAATGTTTGAAGGTTGATTTTCAAATGTAATTGATGGAATTTGTGTCGAAAGAGGGTTGCCATTGTATGTAATGTCGACAATGTCGTAGGTGTTTGTTGCTGTCCCTTGGGATTTTTTGATTACAACAATACCTGTATCCGTAATATTCCAGATCAGGTTTGATGTTTTTGTTAGCAATTCACTTTTTTCTACAAGAATTACTCTCGTTCCGGCTTTTACATTGTAGGAGATAAGTTGCGTAGGTGTTTCAATAACTAAATAATCTCCGTCGGTGCTCCATAATAGCTTTGTTGATTTTTCTTTCTCATAATTTGTGAGTGACTTAGTGTCTGTCAGATTCGCATTTATAGTCGTATTCTTTTTGAATGGAATAAGTGATACAGATTTATTGCCGCTCTTGTCGGTAAGTGTTACAAAGAGCAATTTTCCTGTAGGAGAAATGCTGATTCCAGTAATTGGCGATGCACTCAATGTCGTGATGGTCATTTTTTCATCTAATACTGGATGAGGGTCGTCAAATAATGGTTTCGTTACATATATTCTTGAAAGCGTATATGTCGTTGTTGGGTCAGTCTTAGTCTTTGCTTTTGTAGGTGTTGGCGTTTGCGTCGCATCGGATGCT
Source organism: uncultured Candidatus Saccharibacteria bacterium (assembly GCA_964499355.1). GTDB lineage: Bacteria > Patescibacteriota > Dojkabacteria. Next base: position 18,760 of record CAZCKT010000003.1, read on the forward strand.
TCAATTCCAGCGGATAAAACATAATATCCTGTACTGTTGTAATCAAAGATAGAATTTGGCAGCATCTTGAGGATTTCTTTTTTACTGGCAGTTCTGAGCATTGGAATAATTACAGGGCTTGCTAATCCGTGATGGATTTCTACTTTCTTTGTAAATGGAAAATACCCTTCTTTTGACAGCGTCACCGAGTATGTACCGATTTCTAGATTTGGAATTGCTTTGTTACTACGACCATAATAATCGCCATTAACCGTGATATCGGCATCTGCAGGATTTGTCTCGATATTAAGAACACCAGTTTTTATAACGACTCGTTTGTTGATATCAATTGAATACCCATTAATAACGACGATTATGAGGGCTGTTGTGCCAACGATGAAAAGTGTCGAGAAAATAGGAAGTACGACACTCAGTATCTTTTTTAGAATTACTCGTATAGTCGGTTTGTTGTGTGGTTTCACGGTTTGCTATTGTAACATAAGTTCGGTTTCGAATGAGGTATAATGTGGTAATGGCTGTTTCATTAAGACCGCAACGATTGGGAATTGATTTAGGTACCGCGAACTCGGTTGTTTTTGTACAAGGTAAAGGAGTCGTTATTGAAGAGCCGACAGTAGTTGCTATTGATACTGCAGATTTATCAATTATTGCGATTGGCAAAGAGGCAAAAGTGATGGTTGGTAAAACGCCAGAAAGTATAATGATTAAGCGACCATTAAGAAACGGCGTCATAGCAAGTGCACGTGTAACCGAAGAATTATTGAAATATTTTATTAATAAAGCGATTGGACGATTTAGGATTTTTAGACCAGAGATTATGATTTCAGCACCAGTTGGGATTACGTCAGTAGAGAAGCGTGCAGTAATTAAAGCAGCTGTTCATGCTGGTGCAGGAAAAGTTTATTTAATTCCAGAGCCTTTGGCAGCCGCGATTGGAGCGAAATTGCCAATTCATTCTTCTGCTGGAAATATGGTAGTTAATATGGGTGGTGGAACAACTGAAATCGCTGTCATTTCGCTTAATGGCATAGTTGTGGCGACTTCTGTTCGAGTTGCTGGTGATGAATTTAATAACGCTATTAGCTCGTATGCACGTCGAGAACGAGGACTTATTATCGGTGAGCAAATGGCAGAAAGAATAAAAATGACTATCGGTTCTGCAATAAGAGTTGAAAAACAAGAGCAAATGGAAGTTAGTGGTCGTGACGTTTCGACCGGTCTTCCAAGAATTGATGTGTTTACTACAAATGAAATTGCTGAAGCACTAAAAGCACCATTAGGAGAAATATTGGCATCGCTTAAAAAATTATTAGAACGTACGCCACCAGAACTATCTGCAGATATTATTGACAGAGGTATTGTTATGAGTGGTGGAAGTTCGCTGTTGAAAAATCTAGATAGATTGTTCTCAAAAGCGCTTGGCGTCCCCGCATATTTGGCAGATGATCCAATCCACTGTGTTGCACGTGGCACTGGTATTGCTCTGGACTATCTTGATGTTCTTGAAAAAACTATAACCTCTATTGGTTAGAGGGTTTTGTAATATTCGATTAATTTTCTTGAAATTGCAATGCTATCGAATTGTTCAGATACTTTTCTAGCATCTTTGCCGAATTTCTCAACCTGTTTTGGCGTATTTAATACTTTCACTATGGCATCAGCAAAAGCGTCAATATCATTTTCTGGAAATAGGTAACCATTTTTTCCTGGAGTAATTAAATCAATGGGAGCATTGATTGCAGCAGCAACTACGGGTAATCCGGAAAGCATCGCTTCGTTTAGTACGAGTCCCTGAGTTTCAAATGGAGATGCTGTAACGAATATATCTGCACTTCTATATACTTCTGGCGTTTTTTCAGGAATAACTTTTCCGAGAAAGGTGACTGACTTTGTAATTTTTAATGTCTTAGCAAGTTTCTGAAGATTTTGTTTTGCTGGTCCGTCACCTGCAATGATTAATTCTGCATCGGGAACTGTTTTTAATGCAATGGCAAAAGCTTTTACTACTTGATCAATTGCTTTTTCGTACCCAAGTCTACCCAAATGAAGGATTTTTTTAGTGTTTAAATATTTTGTTTTAGCAGGAAATTTCGACATATCCAAGCCGCTTGGTATGGTTACAATTTTTGTTTTGATTCCTTGTTTAATGAGTGTGTCATGAATTGTTTTTGTCGGCGCTATGACAGCATCGCAGACATTGAAGAAGATGATTTGAAGCTTCCAGATAATGAGTGCGAGTAGTCCTTCTTCTGAGTTGTTTTTAATTTCTGATCCAGGAATTAAGCGCTTTGGAGATAAATACACACCTCCTTGAGAGAAAAGTGTGTGATACGTGCTGACTAGTTTTATATTGAGGATTCTCGCAATTAATGATCCTAGAATTCCTAATACAAAAGGTGAGTGAGTGTGAATAATGTCTGGTTTGAATTCTTTGATGATTTTGAATAGCCGTGCAAGATTTGGTAATGCCGCTTGAACACCGGGATAAATGGGGAATGGTACTGACCTGATTTTGATAATTGTTAGGTTTCCGATTTTTTCGGTTGTATTTCTTAAACTACAGGAAGGAGTAAAAAGGATTACCTGGTGACCATCTTCCGCAGCTTTTTTTGTAAACTGGTCGACTGCGACAGTAACCCCGTTAAGTAGGGGATAATATGTGTCAGAGAAATGAATAATGTTCATGTTGTTGCGATTATTGTAGCATGTTAGAATGAAGAGTGAATTCAAAGATAATTTTGAGCACAAAAAAGGTTCTTATTGGTGTTGGTATGGTAGTTCTCGGAGCATTCGGAGTTGCTGGCGGGAAAAGAACATTACATATGCTGAAAAGCTGGTTCTCTCATAAACTCGAGTTACTGAAACATGGACAAAAAAACTAAAACGATCCTCCCGGTTTCGATTGTTATTCCAACTTATTGCGAAGAAGATTCCTTACCAAAATTACTTCAGAGTATAGAAAATCAATTATTTGCACCATACGAAGTAATTGTTGCCGACGCACAATCGACTGATAAAACACGAGAAATTGCAAAGAAATTTGGATGCGTAGTAGTTGAAGGAGGAAAACCTGCAGTTGGACGGAATAAAGGTGCGAAGGCTGCTAATGGCGATTTCATTTTGTTCCTAGATTCTGATACAGAGCTTCCTCATCCATTAGTATTAGGCGATTCATTTATCCAGTTTATAAAGGAAGACGTCGACATCGCTTCTGCTCGGTTTATTGTTTCAAAAGATGAATCATCGGAGTTTGGTAAAAATGCTGGTGCAATTGTTTGGGGAATTTCCAATTTAGTACGATCTGTTCAGTCACTTATTTCGTATCCAAGATGGGAAGGCGGTGCGTTTATTCTTGTAAAAAAATCTGTATTCGAACATATTGGAGGATTTGATGTAAAGGCAGTTAATCGTGAAGATATAATGTTTTTTCACAAAGCTTCAAGTTTGGGCTATAAGTACCGCCATTTACCTGTTGACGTGATAACCTCTGTAAGACGTTATGACACGCCTGAGAAATTGATAAAAATGGTTGGTTGGGTCGCATTTGAATCAGCTCTTCTTTCATTAGGTATGTATGCGGGGAATAGAGCAGCGAAAAACTTCTCAAAGTGGTACGGACGACTTGGTGGAGGAGAGGGTAAAGACCCGGGAGAAGAGTAATCCCTTGCTTCCGCCTAACTCCTGCGGTATAATACCCAATCGATCACAGACAGTCGGGGCGAAAGCTTAATGATCCGGCCGAGGTCAGACACAGAATTTTCTTTCCTCACGTCTTTTTTCGCAAGTAAATTGGTTTTGTATAGAATGCCAAAAAATAAGGCGCAAAAAGCAGAGTTAATGTCCCAATATAAAGACGTAGTTTCAAAGTCAAACTTTATTGTTATTGAAACAAATCAGGTTCCAGCACGAGCAATGACAACTCTTCGAAAGCTTCTTACAGAAGTTGATGCGAAGTTGTACGTTATTAAAAATACCGTATTTGCGAAGGCAGCAGAACCAGAGACAAAAATTACCGCAGAAAACTTTGTTGGACAACTTGTTGTTCTTGAAGGTGGCAATGACGTCTCTACCGCAATAAAGAAATTGGATGAAGCAACTAAAGAAGCAAAAGCACTTCTTTCACTTACCGGGGCAGACGAGAAGACAGTATCCTCATACGTTCCTTTCACTTACAAATTCGGATACGTTAGTGGTTCAGTATTAAATGACAAAGATGTCGTTAGACTATCTCAATTACCAGACAAGAAGACCGTGCTTGCACAATTCGTTGGAACCTTGGCAGCACCAATTTCTGGTCTACTCAATGTTATGCAAGGCGTTCCAAGAGCGTTTGTGTATGCATTAACTGATTTACAGAATAAGAAGGCCGAGTAGTTCACTACTAGGTTTTTTTAGAAAACATAATATTACTTATAGAAACATGGCAGAACTCAACAAAAAACAGCAAGAAGTTCTCGACCTCGTTTCCGAGATGAGTGTTCTCGAACTTGCCGACCTCGTGAAGGCAATGGAAGAGAAATTCGGC
>CAZCKT010000004.1:0-22899 GCA_964499355.1 uncultured Candidatus Saccharibacteria bacterium
AATTAATACCAACATTGCCTGTTGTATCCTGAATATACAACCTCGTTTCAGTAACACCATCAGTATGATCCTCAATTACAAAATTCCCCCCATTGTTATAGAACCAAAAATCGGTATATGTATCTGTCGAATCAGCGCCACGTTGTAATTTAAATCCTGATGATTGCCCAAATCCTGTTGAAGCATTTATTTTCATAAATACATCTCCATCTTTTTGAACTTCTAAACGTTCAGATGGTGATGTTGCACCTATTCCAACATTTTGAGCGTTATCAATAACCATTGCTTGAACAGGTGCAGCACCTAACGTAGTTGAATTTTTAGTATAGAACTGCAACTCTCCCTGCGATTCAGCTCCTGTACCCTTAAAGATTAAAGATGCACCAACATTACCTGCTGCTCCAGAAGTATTAAATGCCAAACCAGTTCCACTGCCATTTGTATCTGTTGCATTACGAATAAGTGCACTATACAAATCAGGGTTTCCAACTGAAGTAAGTGGACTACTGCTATTCTGGAAAGCAGCTGTATCTTTAACATGTAATGCAAATTCTGGGCTTGTATTGTTTATACCAACATTACCGTTTCCTGATACATATAAAGCATTTGTTGATCCATTATTAGTAGTTACATTTAATGCATACTGAGAAATACTATTAGACTGAATATCAATCGCGATACCATTTCCAGATGTATTCGAATTATCAAACATTGCTAGTGAGCCAGTCCCTGCATTTGAAACATTTAATACTGAACCAGTTGATCCGGCATATGCTTGAGTAAAGGATGCTATTGATGAATTATCACCACATACACCTGCTGTCACTGAACAGTTGGATGATATACCCAATACATTTCCGGCATACGCAAGTGTTGTCATTGGATTAAGCGTAACTGCAATACTAGCATGCAAGGTAGCACCGGTTGTCCATCCCATCGTTGTTGTGCCTGCTGACGCGGCTTTACTACTACCACCACCATGAATCGTCGCCCCAAAATTCCAACGAGAAGACTGTCCCGCACCAACCGTTGCACTTGATGATCCCCAAACTGTTGACTCGACAACTAACTGCCCTAGTTGGGAATTAACAGTCACACTAGGATCTGCTCCACTTCCTCGGGATATTGCATACTCACCTACTGGTACATTTTGATTAACATTGTAGTAAGTACTAGATCCTGCTCGAATTCGCGTGCTTATATTAGTTGTCACAACAACGTCGTGGGTTCCTGTAGCAGGAGCAACTAAATACCACAATGAAACGACTCTATCAGTATAAAAGCTTTCTGTATCATCTAATGATTCTCCAATCTTGGTCATTGCAACACCATTGTAAGTAACTACCGTTGACCTAGCTGCTGAATTTGTTGCTACACCAACAATTAACACTCGGTCATTTTGAGTTGCAGTTGTATGTGAAAAAGTAACTGTTGTTGCAGCATCAGCTGTCCCGGTTGAAGATGCATCATAGGTAATCGCTGGAGATGCACTATCATTTACAGTCGAAGCTCGAGTAATATTGAGCATATTTCCTGTAAGGCTGGTTGCAGTTGTATACGTGCTACTTTGTCCAAATTTCACCAAATTTGATGTGGACAATAATGTGCTAGCTTCAACGTTAAAGAATGCAGTTGGAGTTGTAGTTCCAATACCGACATAACTCGCTGACTTATCAAGGTAAAGTAAGTTGGACATAAATGCTATATCCCCATTTGTTGTTGAATCAGTACTAATTCCAAGAACGTTTGTAGAAGTATTGTAAGAAAAAGTCCCTTCATCCGTCAGTGATGTTCCAACATGCAACGTATCGCCACCTAAATACAAATCTCTAAACCTCAAACTGTCTGACCCCAAGTCATAAGTATCATTAGCATCTGGACCGATATGCCCTGCAACTTGCAAAGCAAAACTACTCGTTGATGTTGTTCCAACTCCAATATTCCCAGCAAAATAATTCGCATAAGTAGAAGCATTATAAATTGCCCAGTTACCAGTAGGTGAAGTCGCTGTTCCAATTAACAGATCGGTATTTTTTGTTGCACCTGTTTGCTCAACAATGACTACACCTCTGCCACTTGATAGAGTTCCACCACCAGTAATATTTGTATTCCCTACATAAAGTCCTGTTGAATTATCAATCTGACCACTACTTGCATGCCACAGTTCAGATTCAAAACCAGTTAAATTCGTTAAGTCTCCTGTGCCATCTAAATATCCACCTCCTTTCGCTCCGACAATCGTAGCATTGGTTAAATTTGTTGAATCAGAATATGGTAAGAAGAACATTGCACCGTACGTACTACTTGAGGCGGAAACAGGAGCGACATAGCTGTCCACTTTTATAGCGTATTGATTATTCGTTGCGCTTGTCATTGACCCACCTATATGTGCGACCTTACCATTCGTCTCATTTGTCGCAGCTGTCGCAACATGCAACCCAGCATCTGGGGTTGAAGTCCCAATACCAACGTAAGCATTAAGCAAATTTATCTCATCAACAGATTGGTCATCAAATTCAATTCTTCCTGCACCTGCCCCAAGACCTAACCAATCATCATCAGCTGTGGAATCACCGAAAGCAGGAGACGTAGTCATTGAACCAACCTGTCCAATTCCGCCACCACCTCCCGAAACCCAAGAAAGAACCCCTGCGGTATTTGTCAAAACACCATTTGTTGAAGTCGTTGGAAGGTAATATACAATATCATCAGATTGATCGCCAGTAAGGAATGTTGTGTAATAAGTTCCGCCTGTACTTTCCAACATCGCAAGGGCACCTCCCATAGTTACATCACCGACGGAATCAACGACAAACCTATTGACACCGGCATTCATATATTTCAAGAAATTACCACTGAAACTACCACTTCCTGAAGCCATATATGCTCCAAAAATGTCACCTACCTTTGAAGTTGTATTGTGATAGATATTAAAAGTGTCGTTATTTACAGAACCGTAATCTTGTATGACAAAAGCTGAAGCATCGCCATCAATCTGCGCTGCGTATGCGTGGTTACCATTCCCATCTGTTTCAGAATATATTCCAATTCCTTCTGTGGTAACTGGAATAAATGACTTTATGACGTATGCCGAAGTTGAAGTTCCAACGACATCAAGATCACCGCCAGGGGCAGTAGTCCCAATGCCAACATTGCCTTGGAGTAACGTCTCTGTTACTGCATCGTTACCAATGACTACTTGATTATCCTGATCTGTAAACGTGTTATATCCGATTGCTGTGCTATTTACCGCATCTACTTTTTGGAATGCCGAAGAACCTGCATTAGTTCCTACAAACGTATTCTGCATTCCTCCATTTATGGAAAGTCCGCCATTGAATCCTACCGCAACATTACTAGAGCCAACTGCCACATTACCCAATGCTGAGTAACCTAATGCAACATTTCCATTTCCTGTGTTGTTATACAAGGCTTCTTCGCCTATCGCTACATTTCTATATCCTGATTGTCCAATTGCCATAGCATCAAGACCGATTGCAATATTACTATCTCCATTAATGTTACTAAGGAGACTTCCCTTTCCTATACCAATGTTTGCTGACCCAGCTGTATTTTTTCTAAGTGAAAGGTAACCAAGTGCGATATTATTATTACCAGATGAAATTGATTCTAATGCGTAGTTTCCTCCTGCAAAGTTTTGATTTCCCCATACGTATTTACCCGAATTTAAACCAAGAAAGGTATTTGAACTAGAATCTGTGCGCAATGAGAAATTCTCTGTATTTCCCTTATTGAACACTGAAAACACAGAATTTGATCCAATTACCCTGTAAACCTGAATACCGTCTATAGTTCCTACAAAATTATTTCCTGCAACTATCTCAAAATTACTCGCGTCAGGTGCATATAAAAACAGGTAGAACGTATCGTTTCCTGAGTAGGCAATACTTTCGTTCGAGGATATTCTCACATGTACATCACCACTTACATAATTGGATAACGAGAAAATTACCCTATACATCGCACCTGCCTGTATGTCCATATTTTGGGAAATTGTTTCTCCATCATTAGAACCAGCTGAATCAACTGCATTAACTCCATACGACCAACCAGCTCCTAATGTCCAGGCGCCTGCACCACCTGTGAAATCTCCACCGGCAGATAAATCAGTTGCTGCGATATATGTACTGCTACCATCGACAACTGCTAATGATTCGTTTGTCGCGACTTTAGAAACAGCCTTAATAGGCGTTTTTGTTACTCCATCGATCGAGAAGAGGTACCTTCCATCACTGGAAATAAAGACTTTACTCCAATTTGCTGGTGTACCAAATTGTTGTGTTGAAGGTGATATTACCGTAAACGTATTTCCACCATCACGTGATGTTGTAATATAGCCACTTGCCGCTGCAAATAAAGAATTACCATCAGCGGTTGTTCTAATACTTCTCCATTCCTGCGCGGCAACAGAAAGCGAGATCCAAATATCTGCACCATAATTTGACGATTTCACGATCGTCTCCCCGCCACTGGAGGCAGCATAGATATACTTTCCATTTGCCGAAGTTGTAATGCTATCAATTGTTCCAATAACTCCTGTATCGATCTCATTCCAAGTTTTTCCATAATCTTTTGATATCTGAACTCTGCCACTAACTGTATCTGGAGCAATGTACTGATATTTTCCATCTGAAGACATAGCAACTGATACCCCAGAACCAGCTATTACTGTCCATGTAGATCCGAAATCTGAAGAATATGCAGTAGTACCAAGACTATCACCAACTATTGTCTGATAACGACCATCTGCCGACATTGCTACTGAATTCCAGATTTCTGCTGAAAGTATAGTAGTTGACCATGAAACGCCATAATTGACCGATGTATACACATCACCGTCATTTGTGACAGCGGTTATTACCTTTCCATCAGCAGACATTGCGACATCTGACCAATTTCGTTGATCTGCAGAAGAAATCCAGGTATATCCAAAATCTGAGGAGCGATAAAGGTATCTAGAGTATGATGTGGGTGCAGGTGCAAAAACTTGATATTTTCCGTCAGAAGACACGGCTATTGAAATAGTTGGCAGTTCGAGATCGTTTTGGTATTCCCAATCAACAAGATTTGTTGAAGTATAAGCATAGTTATAAAATGGATTTTCAGAAATTTTTGTTGTTCCGTAATAACCACCACCGCCTAACTGTGACAAGAGCATGTTATTTGTTGATAAAGCGCCAACATCTTTTGCTCCAAAACGATTCCAAAATTCGTCTCCAGAAACAGTTAATGAGGTACCAGGAAGAATACTACCACCAACACCTATCATAGCTCCGAATCCTCCGCCACTGATATTTTTACCCTTTACGACATCACCGATATTCAATTCTTCAGAAGCCGTAGTAGTCGAAGTTTGTGCCGAATACCCTATGAGAATATTATTATCTCCTGACAACGATTGAGACCCTGCGCTTGCACCAAGCATTACGTTGCTACTTGATCCACTTCGTAATAACGTTCCAGCAGCATTTCCAACAAAAGTATTATAGCTACCTGTTTCTAATTCGGAGCCTGTATAAGAACCTAGAGCAGTATTTCCATAACCAGTTGTCAGTTTCCCTAATACGCCAGTATATGAGCTGTAGTCGTAATTCTGCCCAACTGCTACGTTTCCAATACCACTAGTTAAATGAACTAACGCATTTCCTCCAAGAGAAATATTGTCATACGCATTCGAGTCTGAATACATACCCGAGTTTTCACCAATAAATATACTGCTCTCTAGGTGCCTAAAATCTACGACTTGCCCATCGTTAATAACATTACTACTAAGGACCAAATCTGCACTTCCGGGCGATGTTGCCGTCATTGAAACATCATCAATTTTTCCATCAAAGTTACTCGTAGGTTCGAATGTTAATTCACCACCTGCAGCTGTCATAACAATAAATCTATAGGTATAAGTCCCATTTGCATTTACACTAGCATAATGAGATCCCACTGAAATTCCAACATCTACCCCACCAACGGTCATATCTGATACAGTGAAAGTTACTGTATACATGGCTCGATCAAACCCAAATGATTGACCTAAGGCAATTGTCTCACCTGGATTATGCTCAGCTTTTCCACCTGTAATTGTCCACCCGACTGGTGTACCTGTCCAACTTACATCTGAAGCAAAACCACCATTTGTGACCAGATCAGTTAAACTTGCAATTGGTTGTGTATTTAAACCTAAAACTTCAAGTCTACCTCTCGGTGTTGGTGTACCAATTCCGACATTTCCTGTAGAAGCAGATGTTCCAGTTCCATCAAGAAGATCACCGTAAATCAAGTTACCAATCGAAAGAAAATTACTATCACTTGCGGAAGAGCCGCTTAGGTTAAAGCCAATAACGATATTATTCGACCCTTCAATTCCATAACCTGCCCTATACCCAATTAACGTATTGTATGAATCACCCCCAAATAAATTATAACCTGCCCTATACCCAATCAAGGTATTTGATTCACCGGTTTCCAAATATCTACCCGCACTTTCACCAATAAGAATATTTTGAGAACCTATCGTCAATGCCGTTCCCGAATATGCACCAATAGAAATATTTGAAGTACCTTCAGACAAATTACCAAGTACTCCCAATTCGGAACTGTTATCTCCATTTGATCCGATCGCTATATTACGCGCCCCTGTGGTTAATCGAGAGAGTGCATTCATCCCCAATCCAATATTATCGTACGCAGAATTGGTAGCGAATTTACCAGCATTACTCCCAATAAATGTACTCCCATTATTTGTCCTAAAATCAATTCTATTAAAAGCAGATGAGTTAGATTCACTACTAAAAATAGCAATTGCGGATGTTGCGGTGAACTCCTCCACTACGACATTATCTATACTCCCATCAAAATCAGTGGTCGGGGAGAAATGCAATAAATCGTTAGCAGCCGAGGTTGTAATATACGAAACTCCAGAAGTTGTGACATCAACAGGAGTGCCTCCTTCAAACTGGACAATTAAACCACCCATTGTGCCTGGATTGTATGTGTAAGTAATTCGATAGAGATTTCCTGCAACTGTCGCAATTGTTTGATTAAGTGTCGCAGTGTTTCCAGGATTGTGTGTTGCAATTCCGCCAGAAATTGTCCAATCAGTAGGCGTTCCTGCCCATGCAGTATCAGTTGTGAACGCACCATTTGTAGCCAAATCAGGTCCAATAGTTGAGAATGCATTTTCTTCAAGCACCTCAAGTTTTGCTCGTGGACTAGTCAACCCGGTTCCAATTCCGAAATAACCAGTCTTAGTAAGCACCATCTTTATGGCGTCGTTAGTTATAAATCGTAAATCATAATTATCTCTTGTTCCCAATACAGCTTCCTCTCCGAATGAATTACCTCCTCGAATAAAAAAATCACCAGCGCCAAACGTGTTTCCGACATTATCAACCAGATATCGCGAATAAAACGAATATGGTACCGAGGATATAGCCTTACGCGTACTAAAAACTTCTTCATAACGGTGCGTTCCCGTATCACAGTTCGTGTCAGAACTATCACCTGCTGTTCCATTTGCGTCAAAACACACCTGCAGATAAATATTTGCGTAGCCAGCAAGCGCATCTCTCAAGGTTGTATCTACTGAACCAAGTTCAGTACTTACAACTCCACTCGACACAGCGATTGATTTATCTTCATCCCAAAGTAACGTACCAGCAGTCGGTGCATCGTAAACAAGAAATCGGAAATTATACGTACCATCTGCGATATTTGTTCCATCACTGTTTACCAACTTACTCTGAAACGACACAGTATCCGTAGTCGCTGCGAAAACAGGCCCAAAAACAAACGAGGCAATAACAAACAGGCCAAAACATAGTGGCAATATCAAAGCGGCTGGGCTGTGCCGGCTTCCCTTATTCATTGATTAAATATACTAGAGTTGAATAGCTAAAACAAGTGGATAAATGGTTCAAAAGTGGCATTTTTAGACTTGTCGTGAAACATTATTTTTAACGGTCAGTAAAATTGTTCCACGATTAAGGTTACCACTCGGGTAAAAAAATTCGACGACAAAAATAAAAAAAGACAGGCACGTAAAGTTAGCCTTTAGGAGGTAATAAACATTTCGTGAGTAAACACTTGCGCCCGGCGGGAATCGAACCCACAACCCACAGATTAGAAGTCTGTTGCTCTATCCGTTGAGCTACAGGCGCATTGCAGTGAATTATAACAAAAAAATCAAAAATCAACCAGAAAAATGACGCTACCCAAGATCTGGTAGTCCATACTCTACTACAAAATCGCGAAGTCCTTTGGTTGATAAATCACCTCGGCTATACCCGAGTTTTTCTGCGATTTCGATCACAACGGCCTCGCTATCAGCTTCTATTTCCATCAAAGGAGGTATAACAGCAAATGATCCAAGATACCGATCAATCACAATTTCGGCTCCATCAAGATGATATTCACTTCTCATTTTAGAAAAATGCTGACGCACCTGATATCCGAGAGACAGTAACATTTGCATACAAACTTCAAAGTCGCTCACAATCACCTCCATTTCGTTTCGGCGTTTTATACCATCAGATTCTGATTTCAGTACCTTTTTGAAGGTTAACACCGCATCATCTCCCTCTTTTCTTAATCGCAACGTTGAACCTTTCAAGTTTTCAGGAACGCTAAACAAGAATACTTCAAATTTTTTTTCGCCAAAATCAACCGCTTTTGCCTTTTTTAGTCTTTTTTTTGCGTCTTCGATATCAATATTTAGGATTTTTGATTCAATTTCAATCATGCGATATCGTAGTATTTACCGTATAAAATTGCAATACGATACACTTAACCTCAACAACATTGACACTACATGGAAGAAACCTTTACATTTTGGTATAATACACTGTTAAATTGACGAACATTCCAATGATTTTAATAGCAGAAGCACCGGCTCTTTTAATCAACCTCCCAATCATCATTTCTCTTATCGCAGTATCGCGATATATCATTGGGTTTAAAACCTGGAAAACGTATCCGACCATCGCATTAACGCTTGCCTACTACCTTATTTTCCTCACCGTTGGTTCACTGGTTACAACGACGCTTCTATGGGCACTCTTCTCTACTATTATGATTGGCGCAGCAATTGGCATGCGAAATGTAGTAAGAAAATTAAAAATCAACTATTACGCCAGAATCGCAGCAATGTACCTTGGCGCAACTATCGCATCTTTACTTATTATTGGAATTTTAGGTAAAACCGTACTTGGTGTATACACTTCAGATCTACTCTTTGGTATTGCTTTATTCCTTATTGGCAGCACAACTGACGATCTCGCGACCCTACTGTTCAAAAAAGATGGGCAGGAATTTACCAGAAGAATGCTTACAACCATCGTCATATCCTTACTTGGAGGATTATTACTGAGCTGGCCATGGTGGAACGATGTACTCTCAAGACATCACGAAATCTTAATCCTTGTTCTTTTGGCAGACACTGCAGCGGCATTTTGGACCTCAGTTCGATTTACAGAATTACTTCGATTTGGATCAATAATTAGAAATCAGCGGTAACAATTATGTTCGGATTTTCAATCACTGAATTTTCTCGAAAGGTACTTGGCATTAACCAGCGAAACTTGTCGTTTATACGTCAACTTAACCCTGGAAAATACAAAAAGTACGCAGACGACAAGCTATTAACAAAAAAAGTACTTGGCAAAAAGAAAATCAAAACGCCAGAATTATTCAAGATTATTCGTACTAAACAACAGCTCGAATACATCAACTGGAACGCACTTCCAAAAAGCTTTGTGATAAAACCAAACAGAGGGACACACGGATCAGGAATCATAGTCCTCTTTGGAAAAAAGAAAGGCAAGTTAGAGTGGATCATGCCAAACATGGAGACTATGAATGTAGAAACGATCAAGCAGCATGTTATGGATATCATCGACGGAAAGTATTCCATAGATGGTAAACAAGACGTCGCATTCTTCGAAGAACGTGTCAGCAATCACCCAGTATTAAAACCATATTCATACAAAGGAATACCAGACATTCGAGTCATCGTATACAATTCATTCCCAATTATGGCCGAATTGCGCTTACCAACTCGAGAGTCAAAGGGTACAGCAAACTTACACGCCGGTGGAATTGGAGTTGGAATCGACATTGGTTCTGGCGTAACTACTACCGCGATACACAGAAAAGGATTTGATCTTATCGGTGATCGATACGATTTAATTGAAGAAACCTTAGACGAACCGCATATATTACTACGCGGTATTAAAATCCCTCACTGGGAAAAAGTTCTTGAACTCTCAGTCGTCAGTCAACAAATTTCAAAACTTGGACTTGTCGGTGTAGATATTGTTATTGATAAAGAAAAAGGTCCAATGATTCTAGAGTTAAATGCTCGACCAGGACTTGCAATTCAACTTGCAAACCAAGAAGGTTTACTTGAAAGAATTACACAAGTTCAGCGATACAAAAAGAAGAAGACCGTTGAAAAGTATATTGCTATTGCACGAAATTTATTCGGTGGTGAAATTGAAGAGCAAGTCGAAAGTCTTACTGGACGAGAAATTATCGGACTTATTGAGAGAGCAACTATAACACCAACCCCAGCAGTTTTCGAACTCCTTAACAAAGGAAAGAAAAAGGCTGTTTCCCTACCAAAAGAATCAGTAAAAACAAAAGTAGACACCGGTGCATTAAAATCTGCTATCGACTACAACCTCGCAATTGCTCTGGGATATAACGAATTAATCAAAGTTCAACACGTCATCACCAAACGATACAACACTATTGACGAAGCACATGAGGTCCGAGAAGAATACGATCAAAAAGTATATAAAAAAGAGTTTGCAACTATAAAAGACTTTGTTGTAGTAAAATCAACAAACGGATACACAGTACGAGCGGTTATCGAGGCATTAATAACATTGGGTGCTGTAACAAAAACATACAGACTCAACGTTAGTGATCGTTCCGATCTACTCTATCCAATTATAATTGGTCGGAAAGACTTAAAGGAATTCCTCATTGACCCAACACGGGTATTTACGATGAGACAACAATAATTTGACTGCTCTAGCAATGGAAAAGAAAATTGCCATTCTGATTCAAAAAGGATTCAGAAACAAATTTGAGCCACAAGCTCTCGTTCAAGCATTTACCAAAGCAGGTTGGAAAGCCGACATAATCACGATCGAAGACGTATACGCCGTATACGACGAAACAGGTGACTATTTTGCCCACAGTGAGCATGGAGATCTCGCAAAATATGATGTACTCCTTGTTCGAGAAGTATTTGCATACTTTAAATATGCATTGAATATCATTTCATACTTAAAGAATAAAGGAAAACTTATCATCGATAACAATCTTGCAGCAGAAAAAATGATGATCAACAAACTTATCGACGGTCAACGTATAGTTCAAGCAGCCCTACCGTTCCCAAAAACGTACCATGCACACACATTAGCTAATTATCTGCAACTTATTCCACGAATCGAAAAAGAAGCTGGTTTTCCTCTTGTTGTAAAGCACAGATCAAGCGGTAAAGGAGCAAAGATTTATAAAGTAGAAGATCGACTAGATTTAGAAAACCTACTAAATGACCTAAACCTAGAGAATAAACTCGGAAGGTTCTACATTCAAGAGTTTCTTCCACTCGCTGCAGACTACCGAGTGCTTGTCATTGCAGATCAAGTTGTCGGTGCAATGCTGAGAATTCCTAAGAAAGGTGATTTCAGAGCAAACTTCTCACTTGGAGGAACCGTTCAACCAGTTGAATTAACCAAAGAACTCAAAGAACTTGCGGAAAAAGCAGCGAAAGCAACAAATTGTAACTTTGGAGGCGTAGATATAGTTCATACCAAAGATGGTAAAGCATACCTACTTGAAGTTAACAGAACTCCGGGATTTCAAGGGTTTACACAAGCACATGGAATAGACGTCGCAAAGATGTTTGTTGACTATGTTGAGAAATTACAGCAAAATTAGTCATGCGAATCGCAATCATTGGGATGAATCCCTACTACGAGAGTGACCGTATTCTTGTAGAAGCTTTGAAAAAAGGACACGAAGCTGTGTATCTTTCTAAACGACGGATTATAGAGACAAACTTCTTTAATGATGGGAATTTTGGAATCTATTTCACAATTCCTACAACTGAAGAACAAATGTTCTCAGATTCAAACTTTAAAGAAGCAAAACCAATTATTTTAAAGCCCGATTCAACATTCAATCCAAGCAAGGAAGTTAAGACATTACTAGGAAAAAAGAAAACACAGGTAAAAGACCTTTTCGATATCAATTATTTTGATGCTTTCTTATTTAGAGAAGTTTCAAAAACTTTAGAATGGTCAACAATACTTGCGAACTTCCTGTTATCCCATAATAAAACGGTTGTCGACGAGAAAATCGGCAAGGAAATGTACTATAAGTCAAAACACGGAACCTTTTACAAAACCAGTGTCGACCGTTTTCCCTATGCCAAGACATTTGCTATTACCTCAATTGCCTCACTATCAAACGTACTTGAACACGTTACGTATCCTATCATTGTAAAAAAGTCGGAAAGTTCAAAGGGCAAGGGGGTGTTTAAGTGTACAAGTAAGCAAGACGTTCTCAACCTTCTTCGAGATGAAAATCTTAAAGTTGGCGAATTACTTTTTCAAGAATTTATCCAATATAGCGGTGATGTTCGAGTTTTTGTAGTTGGAGAAAAAATACTTGGAGCCATGCGACGAGAACCACAAGAAGGACAATGGAAAGGTAACGTTGCTCAAGGCGCTAGTGCTTACCCCATAGAGATTAGTGACGAGGTAAAAAAACTAGCTCTTGATGTCGTAAAATTACAAAATGCGGAAATACGAGGCGTAGATATTATGCTTCCAAAATCTGGTCCAGTACTTATTGAAACAAACAGCGCACCGCAGTTTAAAGGTTTTGAATCCTCTACCGGGGTGAATGTGGGAAAGGAGATTGTTGAATACATTGAGGAGAAACATGCTCGACTTTCCAACAATTAAGACTTCAATAAAGAAGTTAGTGCTTGAACCGCTACAGCAAAAGCACATCCCCTTCTTAGTCACCCTTCTTTCACAAGAAAGCATTCAAAAAACCCTCTTTAGATCTAAAACAACAATAACACCCGATAAGGAAGCTAAGTCAATAGAACGAATGTATCCTGAATCAGGAATGCCAAAGGAAATAACGTATATTCTCACAATTAAAACTTTTCTACAGAAAAAAAGCATTGGTTACGTAAAGATCAAATTAATAGACTGGACCGTTAAAAGTTGCTATTTATCAGTCGCTATTCTTGAAGACAAAACACTCCGAGGAAAAGGATATGCAACAGCAACATACGAAGCTTTTTTCGACTATTTATTTTCGATAGGCTTCTTGAAGATATACGGTAGAACTTACGAGCAGAATACGGAAACAATCAAACTTAACGACCGAACCGGATTTCGTTTTATTGGTAGACAGTCAAACTTTATTATCTACCCAAACAAAACATCAGCTGACGCACTATTTTTTGAAAAACTTTCACCAAAACTTAAAACAGATCACCCAAAATATTACGGAAAACAACTTTCGGAAATAACAGCAATCCTATTAGAACTTCACACAGCAAGAGCTAGCGAAGTTACTGTTGCAGATCTCAGAAATTACGCTAATGCCCTATCAATTGCACCAATCGACACACTTCCGTTGCCATTAACACACTTCATAACCGATACAATTTCTGAATTGAATCAAGAAATTAATAGTGGAAATGTCTCGATATTTCCAAAGCTTACGTCATTTTTCCATGTAGCGCGTGCAGAAAATGCTATTCAAAACGGATTAGCAATACTTGCACAACCTGTAACCAAACAACAATACGACGACGCATTACAAGTAGAGCAAGAATTTAACACATTACTCAGACAAGGGACACTACCGAGCTATATACTGACGGATGGGCTTTCTTGCGGTGTATACTCAAAAACTAAGTGGCGTTATCTCTCAACTTTATTCTTAGGACTTGAGAATAAATACAGTATTGAAGAGATGATTAGCAAAATAATTGCCCAAGGGTAGATAGAACCATTATTAATTTCACGATTGATTGATTTAGATTCTTCACCTTTAGAATTTACAGTTGTTGGTACAATCTTTACCTGTCCTGTATTACTTACCCCTAGCACTTTACGTTCTGGCCGGACTTTTACTACTGACAACTTCTTTCGCGTCGTTTCGCTCGCTATTTGCGCAGCACTGCACGGTCTAGCAGTGTCTTCCTCCACTGCTAGCACTGCTGAATTATTGCTCGTAACCAACTCTTTTTCAATCAAGAATACTTGATATACCCCAGGGGGAAACAATCCATTCAATTCAATTACTGACTCCTCATCGTTCTTTAGAACAACATCTTTGGATTCAAACTTTGTTGTCACTATATACTCTTTTGAAGTTTTATCTCCTAAGCCTTTGTATCTCATAGGAATTCTCAGCGTTGTAATCTCCTTATTCCCAACTACTTCAACTTCGAACTTAACGCCGGACCTGCTTCCGTTACAGATAGCTGTGGTATTCAAGACATCAAAGCTAGATTCACTTGCAATACTTAACTTAAGAGATTTAGATTCAGCCTGAATGCTCACCTTAACCTCTTCTTCTGAGAGATCAACGGCTGGTATAACAGTAGGCAAACTAAAATTCATGAGCAGCTTTACATCCTCACCCCGCTGATCACTAAAATTTACCAAATATGCGTTGTCTTTTTTGGTTACATACTCACTCTTAATTCCTGAAATACCAACAAAATAATCGTCTATTTTACTGGACACTTCGATAACAGCAGAAACTGAAGATGAATCACTCCCACCTTCATTCCTAAAAGTAATAGGAACCTGAAAATTGCTCCCGGGATAGACATTAAATGCGTTTGGTATATCTATTTTGTAAGTACTTCTTCTAACACATGATTTAACTGAAATCGGAATATCAAACGGAACTCTTTTTACGCAATACATTCCACCGGTACCAAATGTTGGGATGTCAAGAATCGTAGCACCCCAACTGCTATAAGTTCCAATGTTATCATCCCTTCCTAAAAGCAATACTCCTGCCCCAGGTCCAACAAGCGAGGAATGCAGGTGCTTTTCATCGAAACATCGCTCAAGAGAACTTGTAACTCCAAGAAACGCTGTGCCACCAGGTGAGTTTATATAAACATCTCCCGAAATACTTCGCACCGTATTTGGGGCAATTTCCGCACTCGAGTTTCCTATTCTTACTACCTCGGTCTGTACACTCTTATTTGCTATCACAGCAGAAACAATGGTACTCTCAGTTCCCTCTCTACATGTCGAATTGGTAGACATAACCTCTATCGGATTCCTAACTTCGAAGGCTCCAATTTGACGATTTCCTGAGGATTCAGGAACGAAATTGCCGAGAGGACCAGTTCTATAACTAATTCCACTTCTACTATAAAGTTGCTCTCCGTCGTAATATGCGAGATCACGGTATGTTGTTTCTGGAAAATCAAGAATATCTTCAACCCCGGAACTACCGTATTTACCCAAAAACAGCCAACTATTCTTAATGCCGATTAAATGTCCAGTTTGGTTGTTTTCATACAAATACACACCAACATTACTGCCAGGAAGCACACTTACAGTACTCGCTAGGAATACTGATCTATGAAACAGAAAATCAGTAAAAGGTACAAAATCGGAAAAACTTAATCGTTCTGCTTCTTGAAAAGAAATCCCATTTAACCTACCTGCGTTCGATTCATATAAATCAAAATTTTCTGACTGATTTTCTGGAGGCTTAACTGCCAACCCAATCGTGTAATAAAACTTACTTTGTCCAACATCCATCGTTGGATAAAAACTATCAGCACGTACACATTTTGGTGTAAATATTATTGCAAATAATATTCCATATTCTATCAACACCGAAAGAAATAGGAAAAGTTCGATTCTGGATTTATTGGTTCTCATAATGTCCTATGCTACCTGGACAAAAGTGAACACATAAGTCAACACTACTATTGTAGGTGACCGCATGAATCTAGAACTTGTGAGTAACACGTCGTGGAACCACTTTCCTTAATGTAGATAACTAGCGATAGCCTAACGCAACACGTGAAACATATTGATAACCAATAGTATCAAAACGGAAAAGACTCCTAAAGTCCAAGAAATTGCGCTTTCAAAAATGCCTGAAAATCGAACGATAGAAGAAACATACCCAACAACAGTCACTAACTCCACTAGCGGCGCTAAAACGATACCTACCACTACTCCAATGGGATAAACTTCCTGAAAGAATAACCACTGCACGGGTGCAACACAAACCCACACGACAATCCCAACTAAAAAGTCATCAAACACGCCCCACTTTACATATTTCCGAACCTGAATCGCAGCGATATACACCCCAAAGCATGCCGAAAATACTAACCAATATCCCACATCATAAAAGAACCGAAAATCTACCAAAAGAAGCAAGAGGAATGCTATCAAGTACATCCACTTTTTCCATGCTAAACCTGTCAATCTAACCACAAACTTAACCAGCATCATTCCAATCGCACGCATCAGCGACACTGATTCACCTACGATCAGAAATAGAACAAATATTACTGAAAATTCAGCAAGATCTCTCCACTTCCTTGGCAATTTTTTCGTTAGCATCCTAAGTAATACCTGCAGATACACGATATTTATCCCCGAAATAGCGATTACATGAAGTACTCCAAGCATTTTCATTTTATCTTTTAATTCTGTAGGCAGCTCTACCTCTCCAAACAACATACTCGATACGAGTGCCGCATTTTCTGAAGGAATTTTTGTTGCAAGCCACTGATAATATTCATATCTCTGTCCACTTCCCCATCGTAGCCATACATAATAAATAGCAGCGTTTTTATCCCAATAATTCCCTCCAACCTGCGTACCTACGGCTGAATACCTGCCAAATCCGGAGCTTTTCGTTATTAAAATCTTTCCCAATTGATATAAGTCGGGACACCTTCCAGAGCAATAAACGTACACGAGACCTCCAGAACCTCGACTAATGCCGCAACTATCGGTACGAACCCCAACTGCACGATCATACATTCGAATAACTGTACTTTGACAAGAATCTCCAACAGTAACACTGCGAGAGCCGAAAATTCCGGCTGCTAAGAAGGTGAGCACTCCCCCAAAAATAAAGATCCTAAGAAGGAACTTAACAGCGGATTTAAGAAAAAAAAGTTCACTCACAAAGAAAGCGACCAACAACAACCAAAAAAATCCGACTACAGATCCTAGCTGTATCGACGCTATTGCAACAAGACTCCCTGTAAACGCGATTAGATATGGCATTTCCGATTAAACCACACACATTATGATAGAATTGATTATGAGATATCTTGGAGCACACGTTTCGGTTGCAGGTGGGTTACATAACGCAATAACCGCGGCAACTCAGTTACAAATTTCAGCGATTCAAATACATCCAACTCCGCCTCAGCGTTGGGTATCAAAAGCAATCGATACTGCTGGCATTGAGACATTTATAAAAGAGCAAAAGAAATCCCCAGTAAAAATCGTTTTTTCCCATGCGATTTACTTAACAAATCTTGCGCAACCAGATAGTCAAAAATTTCACCTTGCAAAAATGTCACTCGTTCACTATTTAAACTTTATGAATGACATCAAATCAATAGCGACAGCATACGAAAGCGACCTTATTTCCGGAGGCGTCGTAGTGCACGTCGGTTCAGCAATTCATTATAAAAACAGACCCGAGGCACTAGATAGAGTTTCGTATGGAATAAATTGGATTTTAGAAAATTCTAACGGCGCAACACTACTTCTAGAATCTAGCGCTGGATCTGGCCAAGTAATTGGTGAAAAACTTGAAGATTTAGCTTGGCTACTCGATAAAACTGAACAAAAAGACCGTGTAGGAATTGCCTTGGATACTGAGCACATGTTTGCATCAGGATATGATTGGACAAATACCGATGAAGTCGTAACCCAAGTTGAACAAGCCATTGACCTACAAACCGTTCAAGTCATACATTTAAACGATTCAAAAGTTCCGTGTGGCTCGAAAAAAGATCGACATGAGAATCTTGGAGAAGGAATGATCGGAGAAGACGCTCTTAAACGCGTCATTAATCACAAAAAACTCAAGACAATCCCTATGGTTTTAGAAACACCTAGAATGAAAAGCGTCGATGAAGCAAAAATTGATGTCGACAAACTCAAACTCTGGGCAGAAGATTAAGCCTACATTCTAACCTACGAAGTTAACCGCTTTTCCTGGAACATAGACAACTTTCTTATGACCGTTCGGTAACGATTTTTGTACTTCAGTAATAGTCATTGCAACGCTTACAACTTTTTCTTCGGCTTCAGAAATAGCAACAGACAATCTTGCTCTTACTTTTCCATTCACCATAACTGGAATTTCGATAAGCTCCAATTCATCCACGGTGCTTTCCTTTACTTCTAGGGATTGTTGATGAACACTTCCTGAATTCCCAAGTTTTTCCCACATTTCTTCTGCGATATATGGTGTAAAAGGAGAAAGCAGTACCAAGAATTCCTCAATTTGAGTTTTCGACCAATCTTTCGATTCATTTTTGTTGTAAAACTCCATTAAAGATGAAACGATTGTATTGAATTTTAAGTTTTCGATATCACTTTCTACCCTCTTCTTTAACTTTTCGAGTTCTTTTGATGCACCATTAACACCCTTACCAGATACCTCGTTCACCATTTCTATCTTACTTGTTAAAGTTTTATACAGTTTTCCAACAAACCTTGATACGCCAACTACGGACTTATCATTCCATGGTGTAACCGAATCGTACGGACCAATGAACATCATATACAGTCTAACAACATCGGCTCCGAACTTACTCACCACTTGATCTGGATTTACAACATTCCCCCAAGACTTACTCATCTTTCTATTATCTGGACCAAGAATAATTCCATGATTTCTTCTCATTCTGTATGGTTCTGACTGAGGAACAACACCAAGGTCGAATAAGAACTTGTACACGAATCGAGAATACAGCAAATGTAATGTTACATGCTCTTGTCCGCCATAGTAAATATCTAATGGCATCCAATAAGAGGCGATATTATAATCAACCAATTTCTCAGTGTTATGTGGATCCAAATAACGTAAATAGTACCAGTTTGATCCTGCCCAATTTGGCATCACATCAGTTTCTCTACGTGCATCTTTTCCACAAACAGGACAAGAAACTTTAATCCAGCTTTCCGCTTTCATCAGTGGAGAACTGCCATCTTCACCCATCTTGTAGTCATCCAATTTTGGCAATGTTACAGGTAAATTCTTCATCGCAACTGGATTCCACCCACACTCTTCACAATGGACCATTGGTGTAGGTTCGCCCCAGTAATGTTGTCTAGAAAATACCCAATCGTGGAACTTATACATTGTTTTCGCGACGCCCCAACCTTTTTCTTCTAGGTATTTGGTTATTTCAGCTGTTGCTTCGTGAATATCCTTACCATCCAAGAATCCTGAGTTAATCATAGTTCCGGCAGCCTCCTGAACTTGTGAAAGCTCCGTAACTTCAGACTCATCTCCATCAATATTTTTTACGACTCGAATTATAGGTAATTTCATTGCTTTGGCAAATTCAAAATCTCGTTTGTCGTGAGCAGGCACACCAACAACTGCACCGGTTCCAAAATCCATTAAGACGAAATCAGAGACGTATAATGGCATCTTTCTTCCTGTTAATTGGTTTACACAGTATAAAGTAGTGTTTACTCCAGTCTTCTTTTTGCTATCAGCACCTCGTTCAAGTTTTGATTTTGCGGCTGCTACTTTCTTATATTCAGCAATTTCAGAAATTGTATCTTTACTTAATTGTGGTTCAATTACTTTCAAAACAGAGTGTTCTGGTGCAACAACAACAAAAGTTGCACCGAAATTTGTGTCTGGCCTTGTTGTAAAACAGGTAACTTCAGTAATTTTTTCACCAGCTTCGTTCACCACATCATAGGTAATATTTACCCCAGTCTTTTTTCCTATCCACGTTTTTTGAGCAATTTTGACTCCATTTGGGAAATCGACAGTTTCTAAGTCGGCGATCAAACGTTCAGCATAAGCGGTAATTCTTAACATCCACTGCTCTAACTCTCGTTCTTCTACTGGCGTTCCGCAGCGTTCGTGAGTATTGTCTCCAAGTACTTCTTCATTAGCTAATCCAGTTTTACATTTTGGACACCACGAAACTGGCATTTTTGATTTAAATGCTAATCTGAATTTGTCTTGGTATTCTCTAATTGCAACTTTTCCGGCACTTTTTACTTCTGAAGGAATTGGTAAATCTGCAATAGGTCTTGCCTGACCTACACCGCCATCACGTCGTTTAAATTCGTGATCGTACCAATGCTCGAACATTTGAATAAAAATCCACTGTGTCCATTTATAATATTCTGGTGATGACGTATCTATCTCTCGTTCCCAGTCAAAGCCCAATCCTAAATCTTTCAATTGTCGCTTAAAAATTTGGACATTTTCTTCTGAAACTTCGTGAGGATCTCGACCAACTTTTACTGCGTGATTATAGGTTGGTAATCCAAAAGAGTCCCATCCCATCGGATACAAGACATTATATCCGCGTAATCTATAAAAACGAGAATATGCATCAAATAATGTATAGTTCCAGCAATGCCCCATGTGAAGACCCGCAGCGCTTGGGTAAGGAAGTTCAACAAGCGCGTACTTTTTTGGTTTTTTTGAGAAATCTAGTGCTCGTGCAAGATCCATTGTTTCCCATTTAGTATTCCATTTTTTTTGTACGGTTGAAAAATCGTACACACGCTGCTCTGCCATCATTGCCTGACCTAATTTATCTAATACTTGTGATTATATCGAATTTTACTGACGTTTGTACACCGAAACTCGCAAAAAGAAAGTATCTGGTATACTTTATCATGATTAAAGCACTTATACTTGATATTGATGGCGTTATGTTAGGCCACAAAGATGAGTTGAACTTTCCTTTACCTTCAAATGAAATTCAGAATCGTTTACAAAATTTGTCAAAGCTTTACCCTATTAGTTTATGCACGGTAAAAGCATACTTTGCGGTTAAACCAATAGTGGAAGCATGTGGTATCGTTGACAACTTTCACGTTACAGACGCGGGCGCAACGATAATTAATGAAAAGAAAAATATTTTCAATACGACATCAATTGATCTCGATCAAGCAAAATTGATTATCGAAGAATTAAGAAAATCTGAAATCTATGTAGAATGGTACGATGCGAATGAATATTACGCTTTAAATCACGAGAATTCTTTAGTACGAGATGGCAGAACAAAACTTCTCGGTCATGAAGCAATTCTTTCAAATGAAGTTACCTCAACATCAATCAGCAAAATAATAGTATTCCCTATGAATGAGTGGCAAACAACCTCATTAATCACCATTGCAAAAAAATATGATGAATTTATGGATCTTCATTGGGGATATAATCCTTCGCTAATACCTAAGCAAAATGCATTTTTAACGCACCCTACAGCGACAAAACGAACAGGTGTTGAACACTTAGAAAAATTCACCGGAGTTCCATTGTCGCAAACCTTGGCAATCGGAGATAGCACAAACGACTGGACTTTTATGGAATTGTGCGGTTACAAAGCAACATTGGAAAACGGTTCGCCAGAGTTAAAAGAGCTAGTCTCTAACGAGCAAAAAAGAGGATTTATTTCCACAAAAAGTGTTGATGAAGATGGATTACTCGAAATCCTTAACCACTTTAAGCTTTAACTGGTGCGCCAAACATATTATTGAGTAAATACTTGATTATCTGTTCTTTTTCTCCAAAAGTTACTCGATTTTTTTTATAATTACCAATAACGCCAAGTTCATGTTCAAGTTTTTTTGCTAATGCATATACATCAGCTGCATATTGATCAATTGGTGTCGAAATCATAACTCCTTCAACAGTAATATGAATACCCAGCCTACTTACCAATGGCGCAAGTCCTGATGCACCGTCAAATATTGGAAATCCTTCGTAAAAGCCTAGCACTTTCACTGGTTCAGAAAGTTCGTGTAAATATTCCTCGGTAAGTACAAAAGGTGCTGTAGAAGTCAAAAATGCGACCGCATCCTTTATTGTTTCTTGGCGTTGCTCGTATGGTTTGTTATCAGTCGAATAAAGATTATAAAAAGATGCTAGCTTTGATTTCTTCCAATAAAAAGATATGTTGTTCTGAGAGGCAATGACATCTGGCTCATCGAAATATGCGGGATACGTAACTCCAATTACTCGAAGTGCTGGAATAAGTGTACTTGTATTAGAAGACATCTGCACGCGAACAGTTTCTGCTCGAAGATCTTTCGTTTGGTCATATACTAAACCTGAATCAGCATCCGCAATATATTCTTTTCCATTTACGTATAATCCGCGCAAAGAAGAATCAAACGTGATTGATTTATTCCCTGGAAACGTAATGTCGAATTCCATTCTATTTTCTGCGGCTCAAAACTTTTCGTTCAAACTGCTTTTTCTTGTCGGCTTTTTCTTCTAATTTTTTGCCTGTTACGATTACTTTCTTTTCAATTTTTGCACCCATACCGCTCAGCTTTCCTAGAATTTTACTTCCACTTGGGACATAGAGTAAGTATGCACCGAAGAGAATGAATACAGCACTTAGAGCGAAGATCACCATTGGTTCATCGAGTACGCCAGTTACTGGACTACAAGTTTGTGATACTTCGAATTGATAAGTAATGTTATCGATTGAGTCGGTACCCTCTGGAGTTACGACTACGTGATTTGTATTAATTCCAGTTACAGCTGTCGTAGATGCAAGTGTAGTAAAGACAATTGTTAATGATTGACCTTGTGCTAATGTCCAAGTTGGCTGCC
>CAZCKT010000005.1:0-21940 GCA_964499355.1 uncultured Candidatus Saccharibacteria bacterium
GTAAATACTTCGGTTATTTTTCCCTGTGCAAGTAGAGTTCCGGTTAATAACTGAACCTCAAAGTGTCTGTGTTTTGCTACTCGTTTAGCTGCCTCGCGTACTCGAGCATAAACTTCTGGTAAGAGCTCCAATAGTGCTTTTCTTTCGGCTTCAAGCTTTTTCTTATCAAGGGTTGGATAGTTGATATCGTAGTATATTTCTGCTGATCTTCGTTGATTGATGTCAATTGAAAGTTTATTACGAAAGTATTCAGTCGAATTTCGCAGCTCTTCATCAGTAAGTTTTTCAACCTCTGGTTCAAATGCAATTATTTTTTCTACAATCTTTTTAGATTTGATAATTTCTCGTTCGTTTGGTGAGAAAAATTTCGATAATAAGTTGCTCATAATTTTGGTATACAAGTTCTCAAAGTTATCTGTGACGACTCACTGAAGTCAAAGCAATTATACACTCTTTTATCTTTTCTTGTACTGTATTTTGCAGTTAACTCCCAAGTATTCGCATGTGGTGCAACAGCGACTAAATAGTTTATGTCGTGTACCTCGTTAGTGTACCATAATTCTGATGTTTCTGTGTCAAAAGTTAATCTCTCGTCTGCCCATTCGGCGAGTCGTAGACGTGTATCATGGAGTTCTTCATTTTTAGATTCGACTATGTTTAGTTGCTTCTTGGATTGCCATTGTAATATGACATTTTTCGATAGCAGAAATGGGTGCATTTCGATTAGATAGATACTGTCAGATTCTTGTAAATAGTCTGTAACTTTGAGCATTGATTTTAATAAATAAGAATCTATCTTAGACTTTTTGTCAGGGAAAATCGTTATTCGTACGATCTCTGATTTGTCATCTGTTATTGCAATAGCTGTTTTTTCCATCGAAATAAATACGATCGTGTTTTCGTTTATGTCTGTTGTGATAAATGTAGATACGAAAGAGCTAGTTCTAGGGATTGTGTAGCTAGTTACTGCGAGTATTTCGAGCGAATCGCTTATTGTCTCAATAAATATTGTTTTGTCTTTAATATGTATAAGTAAATTGCGACTAGAAGAAATATAGTTCACTCCCTGGGGAATATCGTTAATTTTACGTTTTTTCCCCTCAATCTTTGTATATAACGTTGACTCACTTCTACAAATAGTTCTTCCATTATCAAGAAACAATAGGGGCTTATCGTCTTCCTCACAAATAGCATGGAATATATATGGATTTAATTGCTCTTTAATAATGTGTGGTTTTTGTTGCGTAATAACAATAAACAAAAGAACATAAATTAGAAGAAGGACTGTGCCTAAATAGTAAAATTTTTTATCCATACAAACTAAAATTTTGGATGTGGATTATCTCCGGTTAACCTGCCTGGAAATTTATACGCTTTTGCAGTTGTAATATTGTTCCAATCGATTTGCATATAGGGAACAGGATTAATATGCGAACTCGGTATATTCGATGTTCTAACTTCGAAATGTAGATGTGCCTGCAATGGCTCACAGTTATACATCCCAGATTGACCTGTAATCGCGAGTGGTGTTCCTTTCTTTGTTTCGGTTCCAATTTTGATATTTTTACCATTTGGGAAAACCGTAGATTTTAAATGAAAATAGTAGGTAAAAAGTCCATTTGGGTGTTTGATGCCAATATAATATCCACCTGAAAAACATGCAGATGCTTTGTGATAGCCAACTGCAGTTACCTTGCCTTCAGCGGGAGAACTAATGATTTTATTGCCGACCGAGAAATCAATTCCCCCGTGGGGCTTCTCGAAGGCAGTATTTCCATGCCACTGACTGACTTGAACTGGATTTGAAAATATCCAGTAAAAGTATGGAGTAAAATGAACTCCTTCGTATTGAGGCGTTATCGTTTGGATTTTGTGTTCTGTAGTGTACGATGAATTTACATGGTTTGCTCCAGTTTGTGTTGAAAATGCAAAGTTCCATCGGTACGATATTTCAAGTTCATTTTTTTTAGAGTGAGAAATTGCTATATGTCGTGAATCTACATTAAATAGCTTCTCTTTTGATGTAATCACAGGTGTTATCTTTACATCTGTAACGGTTTCAGCTCTAGATTCTTCAACACAACCAAACCATGTTCTTGGATCCCAGAATGATTTTTGTTTACATCCGTGAATAGTTAAGTGAAGTGTCCCTGATTTAACACTTGCTATACTAATCACGCTTGAGTATTGATTTACGTTATTCTGTTCCGTGTGTAAATACGAAAATAATTGATTAGTCGGAATTGAGCATGAAAAATCTCGAACTGATTTGGTATCTAGTAAAAATATTGCAGTGCAGGTTACAGTTTCTTGCTTATTTTGAGAATTACTTTTTGCCGCGATGTAAACGGTTTTCTCTTCTGTTGCTCGTTCATTACCAACTGTATCTGATGCTATTGCAGTAAACGAAGCAAAATATGGTGTTTTTAAATCTTTTTCAACAACACTTGATGCATAGGTATTTTTTTCGCAGGAACCTTTTCCAATTTGTACACCAGATTTATAAAATCTAATTTGCTCTTGTTCACGACAGTAAAGTTTCAGTGTTAAGGTTTTATCTAACTCATTGTATACATAAGCTAGTGATGATTGCGCTGGTGGCATTGTGTCTATCGAAAATCGCACTGTGCGTTGACTTTTATTTCCAGCATTATCCTGACATGTTGCCTCTAATGTATAGCTGCCATCTGATTTTGAAATCTTAAAAATTTGTACTTTATTCCCAGATGCTATGATTTTTCCACTTAAATAAACAGTCGTTATTTCATTAGCATTGCATTGAACTTGTACTGATCGCGATGGCGTTTTATAAATTGCACCGTTAGTAATTCCAGATACTCTTGCTGCATTGGGCGGTTTAGTATCAACAGTAATAAAAAGTGGATTACTTTGTATGGAATGTCCAGCTGAATCATTAATTACAGATTCGATAGCGTAAATACCATCGGAATAATCATTTTTATCAGGCCAATGAGTCCATAGATACGCCTTTGATTTTTCAGTTTGAGAGAAAACTACATTACCATTTTGGCTAGTCACTTTAACTACAATAGATTCTATATTTTCCTCATCAATTCCAACTTGTATGTATGCGTTTTCTTCGATATTGCCATCTTTATTTACCTTTGGGGATACAATTACTCTATTCGATTTGAAGTATTTTATAGTTGGGTACGATGTGTCAATTGTTGTAGATGTAATTTCAGACCAATTCGACACATTCCCTGCCCTATCTCGAGCTCGAACTTTGTAATAGAATAGTTTTTCCTTAGTATGTGAAATTGAAAGACTGGTGCTTGGGGTCCATGTTGAATAAGTATTGTAAGATCTGAAATCTTCACGCTCGCTGGTAAGTAATTGATATTCAATACCTTCTTCAGAATTTGGATACCAATAAATTGAATTTGACTGTGAGGCAGTAATTGGAGGTTCTTGAACAATTATTGGAGGAACTGGAGGTATCGTATCTACCGTAATTTTTATAGGTTCACCCCAATTACTTGTTTGATGTCCATCGTTAGTTTTACACATGATGAAAAAGTCGCCATCGTGAAGATCAGTAGTTGTTTTTGTGCCTACTGCAAGATTTCCTTCCCAGATTATCGAAGTGCAGTCTATGGTTGAGCATATCTTGCCTTGATATGTAAGTGGATCATTTTCCAGATCGCTACTTAACAATGGTCCTATAGTGATTGTTGTTAAATTACTAAACGAGTTATTACTGGGTGTTTTAATTGCGCATACGGTAGGTGGTCGATTCTGGGTATAGGAAATTACAATTTTCGGACGTTCATTTATGCTTGAACAGATTGGTGGAGTTGGTGCTATGTCACAGCCATGTGCCCAAAAAATCATTGCCTTTTCTGTTTCTGCATTTATTTTCAATTCAATACCTTTACTGATACCTGGAAATGATTTGTATGCATCGATAAATGCGTTAGTAACACTGATGTTTTTTTGTCCATTGCTAGTTGAAATGCCGAGTGTCCCATCACGTTTTACTGAAATTAAAGGTTGGGATGCCCAGGTCGCGTCAAACATTGACCATGGTGTTGTCGTGGTGTATGAATCAATAGTCACTGCAGAGTTACTTCCTTCATAGTCGTAACTTGTGAGAAATAGTTCAACTTTTTGAATATCTGAAGGTAATATATCTTGAGAAGCCAAAAGAGAAAATTGTGGCTTAATTAGGATTCTTGTTTTTCCTTTTGCATACCAAATATCAGTTCCCAGGAATAGATTACGATTATTCCAAGGTGCAATCGACGGATATTTTTCTTCAATGTATGTATCCTCTTCAATTGGAATTTCTATTGTTGCGGCTTCAACGCGATCAAATGAAAAGTGTGATACGAGATATAACCAAATCAATAAAAGCATACAGAGAGCATACACGGTGAAAAGTGATGATCTTTTTGCTTAATAATAGGAATTTAATAGGTTCTTTTTATTCTTTGTGAATTGTTTTCGGAGAGAATTTTCCCGTGATTACCTGAGCGAAGGACTTCTGGTACTATTCGCTTTTGTTCACCGAGTACTGGATCCGTAAATGTCCATTCAGCGGGAGAGGTAAATTGTGGATGTTCGCCATCAACAAGTATTTTTCCATTTTCTATTTCAAACGTTGTTTCTAATTTTGCACTGTCTTCATTACCTAAAACACCTGGTATTAACCGAGTAATAGCATCAAGCATTGTAAGCGCACCAAGTTCTCCTCCAGTTAATACATATGGACCAATGGCAAGTGAGACATCAACGAATTCAAGCACACGTGCGTCAAAACCTTCGTATCTTCCACAAATAATTATGTACGCAGTGTTTTCTGCTGGTAATGCCATTTGTTGCGCTTTGGTTTGAGAGAACAATTCTCCAGACGCAGCTGTCGCTATAACAATGGAAGTGAATCCACCCGCACTATTTTTATCTTTTATTTCCTTAATGGCATTGTATAGTGGCTCGACTTTCATTAACATGCCTGGACCACCACCGAAAACTCTGTCATCAACTGTATGATGTTTATCCGTTGTCCAATTACGTAAGTTATGCGCGTTTATAATGACCTGCGACTGTTTTTGAGCCCGGCCAATGATACTTTCGTTGCAATATGACGTAATTATTTCTGGAAAAACTGTAATAATGTCGAATTGAATCATCGTGGAAGATATGGAATTATGTGAGGTCCAAATACGAACAATCCGACAGTTATGGCTGCAGCAGCTGCAACTAATACTGCTCCAGCCGCAACATCTTTTGCGTATTTTATTGATGAATGGTGTTCGGTTGTGATTGCATCACATGCCTTTTCAATTGCCGAATTGAGAGATTCCGCTAATAGTACCATTCGATAAGTGAAAGTCTAAAATATATTCCTGCTGCTACGACAATTGCGCCAATGACAAGTTCAATTCGAAAGTTTAATTGAGATACTACTATTAAGTAAACTCCATTCCAAGCATGTGAATGACTCTTTACGTGTTTGTGGAAGCCTTCTTTGATTTTTTGAACCATTTAAAGAAATATAAAATTACTTGTTGTACTGTTTTTGCAATTATTACGAGATCTAACCAAAGCGACCAGTTTTGAATATACCATGTTCCCATTTTTAACCTTTTATCAAACGCTAAGGCATCACGACCACTCACGGTCCATAAATCAGTAACGCCTGGTTTTGCTGCTAGAATTCTGTCGGAGTAATCTTTCATTAATTCTTTCTCCCGGGGAAGAAATGGGCGAGGACCAACCATACTCATATCCCCTTTCAGTACATTAAATAATTGTGCAATTTCATCAATGGATGTTCTTCTTATTATATTCATCCCCTTGATTATTCGCGGATCATTTTCAAGTTTTTGATACTTATCCCAGAATTTCTTTTCTTCGGGGTGATCTGCCAGATATTTCCATAGAATATCATCGTTTTCATCTTTGTACGCTTCCTTGCGCATCGTTCTAAACTTATAAAATGTAAATATCTGGCCATTTTTACCGTATCTTTCTTGATCATAAAATATTGGGAATCCATCAGTTACCAAAACTAAAATGGCTTCAAACAATAAGATTGGAGTTGCAAAGATGATTCCTATAGTTGAAAGAGTAATATCCAAAGTCCTTTTTATTACTTGATTCAATGGATTATTCAACCCTTTATCTATATCAAAAACAAACAGGTTTTCGTACATAAGATGGTAAACATCAGCATTGAGAACATCAAGATCCATGAGCTCTGGAACGACCAAAATATGGTTTGATACAAAATATAATCGCTCAACTAATTCAGCAATTTGAGGTGATGCAAAATCCTTAACGACGACTAAAATCGTGTCTGCAGTTGTTTTTTGTAAAGCTTTTTTTGCTCGTTCAACGATAGCTACAATGCCATCTTTCCCCAATGATGCCTGAACTATCCCCTTAACTCGATAGCCAATAAAACTATTTCGTGAAAATGATGAAATAAGTGACTGATCAGAATCAACTCGAACTTCAATAACTTCTCGTTCCCAGTAGTGAATTTTGTATAACAATGCTTTAACAATTCGTCGAATAAGGGGGATTAATACAGCAAGAATAAGTGGATGCAAAACGAACAAGACTCGAGAGAAATACAGGTCAATTTTACCTAACGAAACAATGGAATAAACCAACAACGCGGCGAGTGAAATTGAGGTTATTATTGATTTTGTTTCCTGCCAAAATGGTCTGTGCTTTGTATATAAGCCCTTTGATGTGAAAATGACGAGATAGAGGGGTAAAATCCACCAGTTACTCGTTACGTAAAACATAAAATCATTCGTCGTTAATTCTGGAAGTTCAACAAATGTTCCTATCCAGTTTCGAATCCAAACAGCAACAGCAAATGCAGCCACAATTGCGAGCACGTCCATTGCTGCAAGTATCAATGAGGAAACTAAAGTTTTGAGTAATTGTTTCATGATTTTTTATATTCCTTTGCTAATAATCGAATATTTCGTATAAAGTTTTCGATGTCATATTTTAGCATGTCAGTTAAGAATGCTTTTCGTTGTTCTGAGGATCGTTTTACTTTTAAGGTCCATTCGAGTGCTTTGGTCAGTTCCTCTGGAGTTAGTTTGTCAACGAGATAGCCATTCTTTCGGTCCTTTACAATTTCTTTGCTTCCACCTTCATTGAAACTAATTACCGGTGTCCCGACTGAAAGCGCTTCAACCATCATTATTCCAAAGTCTTCTACGTTCGGATAGAGGAATGCGCTATAACTGGCAAATAATTCCGGTTTCTCTGCATCTGTAATATATCGATCAATAAAGGTTATGTTTGGATTTCCTTTTGCTAAATTCTTTACTTCCTCGGCTTGAGAACCTTTACCCGCAATGGTGAGTTTATATCCTTTTGGCCATGCTTTCACGAGCTTGTCAAAATTTTTGTATGGTTCAATTCGACCAAAAGCTAGAAATTCTTCCTTGACATCAATATTCTTTTTTTCAATAGATTCAGCAAATTTTCGCACATATACTGGAGGATTAATCACTGCTACTGGTTCTCGACGGTAGTATTTTCTAATTCGTTTTGCTACTTCCTGTGAATTTGCAATTAATCCATGAACTCTTTGCGCATGCAAATAATCAGCAACCCTAAATGCTGTCCCAAATAATAAATTCCACATAAATCGCAAAAAAGTGTTTTGTCTGACATTTTTGCTTGGTGGTAGATTCCAGAGAAATCTTGGAGGAGTGTGAATATACGACAAATGCTTTACACCAGGTGGCGCAATGATAAACTTTCCAAATGAAGCGGTATCACTGACTACAAGTTCAGTTTGGTCTGAAAAGCGCATTCTCGTAAACGCAATGGGTAAAAGAAATTTATAAATTTCAACTAAATAGGTATTTTTAAAAGGGAGTTTGTTTAAAAAAGATGCTGTCACTTTTTTTGTATCGAGGGGTGCGTGTCGCGTCTTAGGGATATCAAGAGCAGCAAAAATCTCGTTGTTTGGAAACGCTTGGACTATCGCGTCAAATGTTGATTCTGCTCCACCCCACGAGATAAAAAAATCATGAACGAGGGAAACTAGTGGTTCAGTTTGATGTTTTACGTTATTCATTTTTATCGGTGGTAATTCTATTATGTTCGTTTCTCATTTGATAATACAATAAGTACGCTTTAATATCTTTTATTATTGTTTGATTCTTTATTTTCAAACGGTTGAGAACTGTAATTGGGTTTATTCTCTGATCCTTGAGATACTCGTCGAATAGATATTTCGCTATTTGACTTGGAGTTTCTAAATCCTTACCATCCGAATCATCTGAGTTCTTCGAATTAGTCGCAAGACGGGTAACAGCCCTTTGAATTACGTTTCTTAATTGCGTTTGGTTGTTTTCTGCTGTCGATTTCTCTCCTCTCCCTTCCTTGAGATTCATTTCGTGGGTCTTTGGTGTACCTTCGGGTGTCCAACGAGTTTCAATCCTTCCATCGTTTTTTCTATGTTTTGAAACAGGCATCTTACTTCGCTTCCCCGGTAAATTTACCTGCTTCGACAAATTTGCTCTTATACATAATCTGTTCTTCTGCTGTAAAAACTGTGAGTATTTCTACAGTAGCACTCGTTTTTTGTTCCTTTTGCGTAATTGATAAAACTCGGCAATAGCCAAGAAAATTCCAATCAGAGTGAAAGTATAACAACGCAATTCTGAGTGGTAAAATTCGCTCTCGCTCAAGCGTGACTTCGGTAATAAGTCCATTTTTCAATGTTGAGAAATCAAAATCAACCGGAAACCTTACAATTGTATTTACTTCTATCATCGCTCCCATAGTGTTTTTAGTCAGCTTATGTTGAAGTGTACCCTATTCCACCTAAGGAATGCAAAGAATTCCGAGTTTACGGTATAATACAGTCCTATGGGAGCAGATCATTTCGAGAAGCTTACAAAACAAGAAACTGGGAAGTTTACATACGATCATCTCATACAGATATTTGAAGGAATGCAGTCTAATTCACTAGATCTTACTGACACGGGAATTACGTTGATTCATCGTGTTTCAGATGTACCTGGATATCAACATATCGAGGTAATAATGAAGGGAAATTGTAAGTTTATTATCGGATTAAGTGAACCACCTGGAGAACCAAGAGCTGTTTACTTTATTAAAAGATTTCAATATCAAGAGCGTTCTGATTTATGGAGAGATTATGAAATCGGTGTCGAGATAAGAGAAGATAACACAAGAAGAGTTTTTAGTTGTAAATATAACAAAGGTATCAGTAATTTTGTTCGATGCTCTACGTTCGACGAGGGGATACCTTCTGGTATAAGAGAAAGAGAGTTAAAGAAGAATATCTCATCAATTTCAAGTGATATCGACTTTTTTAAGGCTAGAGCTTAACTCATTTCTCTGAAGAAGAGCTAAAGCGGACGACGGGATTTGCGTAATCATTTTAGAAATATTGCTGATACGCAGACGTATCGGTCGAACAACTCGTCAATTGAAATATTTAAAGGAAACTCGTGGTTGAATAGTGCCTACTTTCAAAAATTTGAGAAACACTCAAATTTTCAAAAGCGGACGACGGGATTCGAACCCGCGACCTCTTCCTTGGCAAGGAAATGTTCTAGCCAACTGAACTACGTCCGCTTATGGCTTAATTCTATCACGAGAAAATGGTATAATTCAACATGCCAATAATAACAACTCCTGGGCAACCAGTGCAGCCAGTGGTGAAACCAGATCCCATTGTACCGGTTCATCCAAGACTTCAATCCGCATTTACACCGAGTATTGTTACACCAATTAAGCCTCCTACAACGCCAGTTTCTACTCAGCCTGTCGTACAAAGTCCCATAATTGAGGAAGATTTAGACAATGACGATGATTTTGATGATGATGAAGACCTCTCTACAGTTGCTCCAAAATCAGCGACACCAGGTGTTTCGCTTTCCAGGATGTCAGAAGAACAACGACGAAAATCGATTACAAATGTATTTTCTTTAGTTTTAGGAAAAAATCCATCGGATCGTGATTTTAGCTACTATCGCTTTAGTACGCTTACCGAAGAAGGATTAATAAAAAGTCTATTAAATCTTCCAGAACATAAGAAATTAGTCGATAAAGCTCGTGAACATACTGCACTGAAACAAAGTGTTAATGATCTTGATTTACAAGTTAAACAACTCGATGCAACCATGCAATCAATGAAACAGGAATTAATTACGATGCAACAACTTCTTGTCGAAAAGAATCGATATATTCAACAGATGCGCGGAATTACCGTCGAATCTGTGCCAGAACAACCAGCGGCAAAAGCCTCATCCGTTCCACAAATTGTCCAACAACCGCAACCAACCGCTCCAGTACCTCAAAAACCAGCAGTTTACGCTGTTGAAACCCGAAAGTTGCCAACACCCATGGATGAGATAAAAAACGTTTTTAAAGGCATTTTTGGTGGAAAATAGCTAGTTCGAAAGACTTGCTGACGTTTCTTGGAGATATTTAGATAAACAAGTGTTCCAATCAGGCAATTTATCGAAGTCACTTAATGCTTTTTGATACTGAATATCAGCGGCCGCAGCTTCTTTTGCTTTATTCTTGCTTGTTAACGTATAGTACAGAACAAATTGTGTATGTGCAGTCACTTTCTTTTCAAGTATATAATTTGGCGATGTATTTAGTGAACAGTTAAGTAATGTGTTTGTTGGAATGTCTGCGAGTGCGTCCTGAGCAGCAATTAAATCACTTTCACATATTTTTAAAGAAGTAACTATTACAGAAGCTTTTTGTCTAAACGAAATTGCTTTGATACAAGCATCGTATGTTAATAATCTCGTACCAATAATTTCTTCCCATTGCAACGTCTTATTCATAACTCTTAGGGTAGCTACATCATTCAATCTATTTGAAATTGTATTTGTTAATGGATTCTCTGTGGAATTGTCTGAAGATAATGCGTTCACACTCAATTGTAGTGCTTTGTATTCATCAGCTAGAACTGTTATTGAATAATCTGAAACAGGATTGCGAGTACTGGTTAAGGAAGTAAGCAATTTGTTGTACCGCTCCTCAGTTGCTTCAAATTGTTCAGTTACTTTTTCAAGATTACTTTTGAAAATTCCCGTACCTTGAGATCGATAATCAATTAAAAGTAATAACAACAAACCTAGAATTGTCGCACTCAGAAACATGAGTAGAAAGGCAATATTTCTACGTCCTACCGTGACTTTTGGATTTTTGATTCGAGCCATTTTGGAAATACGTAAACTTTAACAAACATGAAGCCTTTGTATATTCCGTATGGAATGAGAACGAAGAATACTAAGAAAATAAATAAATACATTGCTACAAGATAAAACGTATACATTGGTGTAATTGGTGTTACAACTTTTTTGCTATCAAGTTGTACGGTCGCATCTTTCGAAATAACTAAATTTGTCGTTTTCCCAATTAAAATGATATCTGCGACAGCCCGTTGGTATCCAGTTGAATATGGTGTTAATTGAAAGGTTTCTGTATAAGTTTTGTTCGCTTGTGGAAGTGAAATAATAGTCGAATTAGGTTCTGCAACAAGACCTGCTTTTTTCTGCCATCGGATTACTAGTTTTTCTCCTGCAATTTTTGAAGTAATTGATATTTTTACTGGAATTTTTTTATTCCATGGTGATTGCGTACCTATAGTCACTACCGCGTTAATTGTATTACCTGCTGTTTCTGCTGATTCAGTTGGGGTTGCTGTAGGTGTTGGTGCAACAGTTTCTGTGATGCTTACAATTGGAGTCGCAGTTACCGAAGGTGTAATTAACGATGGTAGTTTTGTCGTTGTTGGTGTCTGTGCTTGAACAGGAAGTATTGTAAATACTACTAGAATCCCGAGAAGTGTGCTAATTACTGCTAGTTGTTTTAGTTTCATGCCTCTTATTATACAGAAATAGAATTAATACGGAAACAATTGTAATCCCTAATGATACAACAAATATGTAAGCAAGGACTTCAATAATCGATAGAATAGTAATTTTAATTGGCTGAAAAGTAACTAACCTGTCCTCTTTGTTTAACATGAAGACAAGTTGTGTATCTTGATTGGTTGTTTGGATTTGTTTTTTTGAATCTAAGAGAATTGTTAAGGAACTTTTTGGATTAATGATATGAGAGGATAGATCGTTTAATCCAAAATAACTATTTTCACGAAGTATTATTGTATCCAAATTGAAAAATTTATCGGAGTTGTTTTGTACGATAAAGGAGAATCGCCTTCCCTCTTGCTTAATGGAGTATGTAATATCAGATAAATTTCTGGAAACTCCAGATGAAATAAATTCAGGTGCTGTACTTACTGCCGTGTCTATGGTCTGTAATCCTGTTGCAAATTTTATGCATTCTTCATCAGTTGTGCACGTATGGATTGGAATTGTTAAGAGTCCAAGTGAATCTACATAATTGTTTGGTATACCTGTGGTCATAACGTTGGAAACATATTCGTTTCCATCTTGCAGCATACTTCGCCAGGAAGCCGGAATTAATTGAGCAGACGCAGCTGAGATTAAGTATCCTGCCTTGAATGGACCTGCTTTCCATTTTTTAGTATCCATTGTTGAATACTTTTGTATTGCGCAAGTTGGGGAAACAGTACGTAATAATTGAGTGGTCACTTTTAGCGATTCCTTGCTTCGTTGTGCCGAAGTATTCCCAGTGCTATCGTCAACAGTCATTGTGCCACATCCGATACATGAAACAGGTTCATACATAACACATTGTGATTCTTTCCCAACAGTTGGTAGGGATACTTCAGTTGAATGTGAGAACGATGCACCAATTGGTTTAATTGAAGTTGCGAATATGAATAATTTACCTGACTCATCTGAAACTGGAAATATATTCTTTCCCTTTAGTTGTGTTACGACTTTTGGAGAAAAAACAATCGGAAGTTTTTCGTTTGTTGTTACTGTAATTCTTGCTACTCTACCGGCTTCGGTTAACGTAAATGGAAATGATAGGGTTCTGAGTCCCCCCATATCTCGATAGGGGCGATCAACCTGTGCTGAAAAGGTAAATGTGATTTTTCCATTTTTTCCAATAACAACTGGCTTGGTAAATTGCGATTTAAACGTAAATAGAATTGAGTTGTTTTCACTATACATATCAACGAGAAATGCCTGCGGATATATGTACCCGATTTTTGTATCTTTAAGCGTGAAGTACGGCAAATTCATGTCGTATTGAGTTAATGAAATGTCCTTGCCAGAAGCATTTGTTAATTCGATAACACCTTCAACGGTCATCGTGTAATCTTGTGCAATAAAGAATTGCAACGAAACATCCTCATTAAAGGTTGGCTTTTTTACTTGAGGTGTTTGAGCGTGAACCTGAAAACTAGAACGGATAGTATCCGCTGTTCGCTGAATCAAGGAGGTCCTGCCATAAAGGTTCGTTAGTACCGTGATACTCAGCAAAAACATCATCAATTTGAGAAACAAGCGATTTGGTTGCGAGTAATTTGAAGTTTGTAGCATAGGTTTCTGAGTCAACTGTAGCATACTTAACGAGGTTTTTGTATTGAGAGTTTTTCACAATTTCAGGAATTCCGTTTCTTTCGATAACATATACTCCACTTCCTTTTTGATGACAGTGGCAGCTGTTTAGTTCCTGACTTTCCTGGTACATTTCGATCGTTGCTAATGTTTCTTTGCCTGTATTTACTAATGTATAGTGCCAGTTTGGAGGAATTACAGCTTTGATATCTGGAGATAACTCAATGACGTACGTTGTTGCATCATCAAGAAGTGAAACTGTATCTTTTTGTAAAAGTAGCAGACCTTTTCCTTGCATGACTTCCATGAATCTTGGGTGAAGTTTCGAATATACTGTTTTAGTTTTTGCAAATTCAATTCCGACAATATCTGGGAAAAGCGTTGTCACTTTTAATTTCATTTGGTTTCGGCTTAATGGACCGTCAAATTTTTCTTCTAACCAGAATGTACGATACACTATCTTTTGATAAACAGAAGATGTGCTGAGGTAGTATTTTCGTAAATGCTTGGTTAAAAATGAATTCGTTTTTGTGATTGCGAGAAAATCATCTTCAATGGTGATTCCATCTGGCGTAACAACAATTGGCAGTTTAGAAAGTTCGTAGTTTGTCATAATTATGAATAAGCCTTGATTATTTCGTACAGGGCATAAGAAATGATTGAAATGATAAATATTACCAGCAGTGTTGTTAATTCAACAGTAAATCCAAAGAGTTTGAAATTGTCTGCAACAATCCCAACAAATGGAGACAAAATTCTGTCAGTAAGTGAGTACAACCAGTTTACGATTATTGATTGTCCAGATACGTTTATGAATTTGAGGATGAATCGTAACGAGAGCAAAGTTTCAAGTCCAACGAGTATTGTATATCCTATCTGTGCAAGGAACCTGAATAGCATGGTGAATTATACTACAAATACGAGTTTTTAGCTAGTAAATGCCCTAATTATGCCGCATATGTCGACATTACAACGATCGCAACAATTCCAATTCCAACCCCTACCCACTCGCCCGGTGTAATCGTTTCACGAAAGAATATTGCTCCAATTAGAACAGATGCAATTAGCGTTCCGATTGCGAAATAAACGGCGACACTAGAAAACTCAACTTGTTTATACGAGAAGTAAAAGGCAAATGTATTTAGTGCATAGACGATTGTTGCTACAAGTAAAACTGAAAGACTTGTCTTGCCTGTTAAATCGCTCGCTTTTTTAATAAGAAAATCTCCAATTAAAGCAGTAACCGTTGCGATTGCAATCCAAAATGCACCGATCATTCAGTTTCTTCGACTATTTTATGATATATTCGGTTTTTCATAAATTTGTGATAGTTACCAAATCCTGATTCGTCTGGCTTTCCTTCATCTAATTCTTTTTGGAACTGGCGAACCGTGCTTGAAGCCAAGTCTGACATGGAGACGATCATAGCTTCAATTGTTGCTGGTCGAACTACTGCCCCAAATTCAGGTTCTCTGTGATGGGAAAGAATTATGTGTTCCAACGCGAGTTTCTTTTCCTCAGGGAATTCAGGTGGTAAGAACTTTTCGAATAAGAGGATACCAATGGTGATGTGTCCAATTAAGTATCCAGGAAGTGTTCTTATAAAGTTTGTTTGGTCAACACCAAGTTCATCAACTTTTCCGAGATCGTGAAGGAAGATACCTGCAATTACAATACTTCGATTGGCTCGAGGATATAAAGTTACCAAGGTTTCGCCAATTGCCATCATTTCCAGCGTATGTTCCATTAAACCACCGACGTAATCGTGATGCACAAATTCAGCAGCAATTGCTGTTTTAAGCTTTGCGCCCAACGATGGATCTTTTGCCATAGTCAATAAAACGCCTTTGATATCTGCGTCTTTCAGTGATTCAAGCTTATCTATTATTTGGTTATACATTCCATCAAGATCTTTGTTGGACATTTTGACCAAATCATTAATGTCGTAGTCAGTAACTTTACTAGCCTTTTTAAGTGTTAATTGGAGTTCGCCGTTGAATTCTGAAGCTTCAAAGTCAGCTTGAATAACATCACCTGAAACAAGTGTTTCGGCATTCGTCGCTACGATTGAGTCACGCCAAATTTTAGCCTGCGCAATACCTGTTCGATCTTGCAATACAACTCGAAAGTATGGATCGCCATTCTTTGCTTTGTGTTTCTGAATTTCCTTTATAGAAAAAATTTCGTCAAATCCTTTTGAATTTGGGGTAATGTTCTCGATGAATAATGTTTTAGTCATACAGGATTATAGCGTATTGAAAATGAGTTGTTGGAGTTCCTAATTAAAATGCACTATATCGTCCTTTTGTCCATCGCTTTGAACAATTTTTATTAAAGGAATTAGTGTTCCAATTGAAGTCCTATGATCGTTGATGTATGTTTCGATTTTTCGGTTTCCAACTCCTGATTGCGTTACGAGACTTGCTTGATGTAATCCCTTTTGAAGTTTTTCCAAAAAAATCGCCATATCTTGAACTGTAATTTTCGACATTCTTATGATGTTTTCTGATGGCGATACAAACCTTCCAAATTTTCGTATTAGTTCCGTTAATAAATCAGTATCCTGATAGGTCCTGATTAGTTTGTTCATAATTCTTTGCTTAAAAACTTCGAAACGAGACATACCTTTTTTAGGCAAATACTCTGTAATTAGTTGCTCCAATCTATCTGATGAGAAAAATTCATGGACATCAACAACAAACTGCTCCAATTTTTCGATATCAATGCTTGCATCAATTTGGATATCTGAAGAGCTTTTGTATAGTCTAACTTTTGAGCCATATAATTTAGTAGACTTAACGTAGTGTAAATTTTTAAAAAATTCGCTGGTAGAACCACTTATACAAATTGCAGCAAATATTTCCCATGCAGCAATATCAGTGTCTGTTAGGTCTTCAATCGGTATCGAGAAACCAGCTTCAATTTTATCAGTTGGAGCTGTAAATTCGTGACCTAAATGTATCCATGTATGCGGATGCTGTAGAATATTTTTTTCTTTATCAACTTCTGCTCTATAGGTAGGTCTGTGCTCAGGTAGTTCAGCAAGTATATTGTCGATTATTTGTTTATCAGAAATTGAATTCGGTGGATTATGGATTGTAACTATGACGGGGGCATGCTCTGTAAAAGCATTGATAATAGAAGCTATTGTTACAGGATCAGCATTTTGTAGGTTCTTAACCGTACCTAAGTTGTTTGGACTACATAACCCTGATTCTTTTGTATATATGTGTGAAGCTCCGAAAGAATGTAACTCATACTGTACTGCAAGTGACAAAATTTCGTTTATAATTCGTGGTTCCTCTTGTTCCATTGCTTTTGCAACATCTATCAAGTCTTTTGTTAATTCGCCATGCAACACTCTATTCATTGCTTCAAGGGGTCTTGTGAAATCTTCATCATGTGGTGTTTCAACGATAAAATATAAAGAATTACTATATGTCCCTCCATTGCAACTTA
Organism: uncultured Candidatus Saccharibacteria bacterium; assembly: GCA_964499355.1. Lineage (GTDB taxonomy): Bacteria > Patescibacteriota > Dojkabacteria. The sequence goes on from CAZCKT010000005.1 coordinate 16,953, forward strand.
CATCTGCATCATGCAACTCATCAAAACAATCGAGTATGTTTTTATCTGCATCACCAACATAGAGTTTTTGAAAAAGTCTAACTACTACGTGCTCACAAAAATGTCTTAGGCCATGTACTTCTTCTCCATTTCGTTCAATCATGGATTTTTCAGTAACACTACCAAATGTTAACTGGATATACCGTTTATCTGTCATTTCTTCTGTATGATCACCTTCGTATCTGTTAATAATAAAGTGAACTCCATTTTCTTCGTAATGACGAGGTGATATAGCTTCAAATTTCGGTATAAAACGATTGGCTTTATCTGGAGATTGATCTGTAAAATTTGAGTAAGTCATCAGAAATTATTGTAAATACAATGTAAACCGTATTTTACGCGAATTTCAAGAAATATTCCAGCTATAGGCTACTGTCCATCGATGGTTTTCATCCGTGCCTTAACCATTTTCTTTATCAAGTTGATTGGCATTGGTTTGTTCAACGGAAATTGAACTGCACCTTTTGATGTATGGAATTGAGACAACTCGTCTTTAAAATCTTCAATTGGTGATGGAGTTGGATAAAAACCGATGTGAGCTTTAAACGCAGCAAAATATGCAAGAGGTTTTCCCTTATATTTATATGCAGGCATTCCATAACCGATAGACTCTTCGGCGTTTGGCGCTACTTCGAGAATAGTAGAACGTAATGTCGTCAGTATTGCTTGGATGTCTTTTGGGAATGTTGAAATGTAATTATCAACGGGATTAGTCATGGTTATAGAAATTTTGGATTATTTCATTTACAAGTATTAATTTTTCGGGTTGATATTGGAACCTATGTTCCATTCCCTCAATGAGGTGCCACTCTTTTGGTTCATTTGCTGCCTCAAATATCTTTTTTGATGTTGTATAGGGAACGGTGTGATCACTATCTCCAGCGATAAACAATACGGGGCAATGCACATCCTGGATGTAATCTAGTGCATTATACTTTCGTGCATCTTCAATGAATGAAAATGGTATGTTTAATGTGCCATATTTAGAGGAGGTAAATTCTCTTGATCCGATTTCTTTCCAGTTTTTATATTTACCTTGCAAATCATCATCAGTTCCTGCTTGAAATGGTGTAACGGTCAACGAAAGTTTACTCGGATTGAATTCTTTTGCGAGCAAAATAGCCAGTACTCCTCCAAGAGAATTCCCGTGAAGAATAACTTTTTCTCCCCTATCTTGAGCAGATTTTATAAGTGTTCTTGCGACATTAAGCGTCTCGGTTGGTGAGTACTTTGCTAAATCCTCTGGAAAATAAGGCCATGCAATAATGACGACATTATATCCTTTGTTTTCAAGTTCTACTTTTAGGTCCTTAAATGTGAGTGTTTCTGGATATTCTCCGAAACCTGGAATGAGGAAAATGGTTGTTTGTGCCATGGTGAAGTATAGCAGTTACGAAAAAATAGGGAATTGCTATTTTTTGAAAAAAATCATCGTTCAATCGTTTGTTTTAGCCTTAAGTATCGTAATCGCACCGCCGAAAACTGTAATCTCATTGTTAGTCACACCAATTGCTTGCCCATTTTTTAGTAGCCAATACTCTTGATTTGGATGTCTTTTACTTTTAATTTCTTCTAAATTTATGGATTCGAAGTGAGGGTATACTTGAAAATCGATATAGCCGAGCCCAGGAATTGAACCAACGCCTTCTTCGGGTTCTCCGACATACCATTCACTCGCATCTAGAGATTTTGAACAAATCATACTGCCGGCGCTGGTTCCTATATAAAGTTTCTTCTCTAATATATTCTTTAGGTATTTATCGAAACCAGTTTTTCGGATTTCTTTTATCAAGTATCCGGTTAATCCACCTTCGACCCAAATTGCATCATATAAATCTAAAATATTAAAATTTTTCATTTCAGAAATGTCATATTGGTCGACTTTGTAACCAAATTTCCGTGCGATTTGTAAATCATTATCTAGCCAGCTTAAGTCTGGGTATTCATTCTTTGTTTTGCATTGAAGCTTGTATCCTATTGCACCTGTTACGATACATGCGATCTTAAATTCTATTGATTGTGAAATTCCTGCAAATTTTTCGAATTCAGTTTTTATATTCTCAGATAAGAATCCTGAGCAGAGGAAAAGTTTCATAAATTCCAAGAATATTTATTAACTTATTATTTCATCAATGGTATGTAATTGTTTCATAAAAGAAGCAGCATTCCTTATAGCTAATTTTACGATTTCAATATATCCGGGGTTATTGAGCATCGCGCACATTCTCCATTCAATTTTGTGGAGAAAGTTATAGACCAATTCTGATGTGATGAGATCTTTTTCCTTTTCCGACAATTCTCTTATTTTTTGATATGCATCAAAAAATGCAGTAATTAATTCTTTATGAAAGGTGGAACCGTCAAACGTCATGCTTATTAGCGTTTGTCCAAAGTCAAAAATGTGAGGAACGAATTTTAATCCATCGAAATTTAATATGGCAAAACTATTCCCTTTTTCGAGTAGGTTAACGTACGTGATCTCTCCGTGTGTAAGACCTCTTGGTATGGTCTTGTCAGTTTCTTCTCTTTTCGAACGAAGATCATTGTATTTGTTTAATAAAGGTAAAAATTCGTTTGAAGAAATCCCGAGTAATTCTTCAATTTTGGCAACGTTTGCATCTACCCTATCTCTGAAACTGTTTCGTTGTTCGTATCCTGCCCCTGCATTTCCAAATTCAGATGATTTTTGATGTAAGTTCCCGAGCAATGATCCCATTTTCGATATCGTTTCCTTTGTTTGAATTCCGGGTCCTAATTTTTTACCTTCAAGTGTAGCGGTGATTGTTGAGAGCTTACCTTGATAGAGAAATGGCTGGAATGACAAATGATGTTGAACCGTAAAACCATTGTCTTCTAGATAGTTTGTAAAGGAAATTTCCCTTTGTATAACAGGAGCAAAGTGATCAGGATTCTCTATGCTTTTGCTGTAGCTCTTTATCTGGAAAACTCCTTTGTCGGTTGTTAGACTAAAGCTTTCATTACTGCCATTGTTTGTTTCCATTGAAGCAATCAATCCACCAAGCGCGAATTCATGCACAATTTCTTGAATAGAATTCAGTTCTAGGAAGGGTAAGTAGGAAATTTTTTGATGTGGAAGCATTGAGGATTATAGCAAAAGACGGAGTTTTGATTAACACGAACAGGCTATTGAAAATATGTCTAGGTTTTGAATGGAAATAGGCTTATAATTGAGTATGAATAGTAGAGTCAATATTATTTTTCCAACAGCAGAGGAAGAATTTAATTACATTTGGAGTTTACTTGAACAAATGCAATGGTTCAGAGAAAATAAATATAGAATCAAGCTTCCTGATGTGAAGGAATTCCATATCGCAGCAATTTACGCTCCCTACTCTTTCAGAAATGGTGAAAAAGAATATCTTCAAAAATTGTTCTTAACCAATGTTTTTAGACAAGAACCATATCAAGCTGATTATGATTCACTTATGGAAAAGACTCAAAAATTTGCTAGTATTCTTACACTTTTTAAAGATTGGGAACAGATTTGTGGTTTTGAAATTTGGCCAGAATACAAAATAAAACTTACTCAATATGGTCCTGGTGGCGGTTATTTTGTTAAGGAGCAGTTAATCAAAGTATTAGTAAATAAAGTCGGGACTAAACTAACAATTTTTCAGACTGTAGTCCACGAAATGGTACATACTGGTATAGAGCACAATTTTGTAGAATTGTTTAAGCTTTCCCAGAAAGATAAAGAAACACTAGTGGATTGGATCTGCAAGAATCATTTGACTAAGTTCCTGCCCGACTACCCTATGCAAGATTCATTGAATGGAGAGTTGCTAGCGTTGCTTGAAGGGAAAACAATGGCAGATATTCAAGAAACATTGAAAAGCTGGATATTGGATTAACACAAACTGGGACTGGAGAGTAAATATGACTTTCACTTGGTGATAGAATTACAAATGATTACCAAGTTTCTACCAGGAAGACAAATTGAAGTTACGCCGCTAATTAAAGAAATCGCTACAGAGTTTTTAGGGCAGCCAATCCCAGAAGTTTTCCAGCAGATTCATACTAAAGTGTACTCTCTTTTAAGAATAGTGCCGTACACTAATGAGAATAAAGGTTATGAAGAATCTAGAAGGTGGAAATTGACTGCAGCTGAAGTTCTGGAAACAGGTGAAATTATTGATACTAAATATTGCAATGACGTGGTTACAGTTTATATCGCCTTACTCAAGGCATTGGGCATCAATGCGTACCTTGCAAAAGTATTTCGGAAACTTCAAACTTCTGAACTACAGGTACACAGTTTTGTTATTGTCAAACGTGATGATGGACGTGTATATCTTGTGAATACTGGGGATAAAGATTACTTCTGGTATAAGCGACTCAAATTTGATGTTGAAACACTGTCGCAAGGTAAAGAACTTCCATATGATTGGGTTGTATGGAAGTGTGATATAGATCAATGGGCAATGAGGTTATATGATGCTTCACAAGAGGTTGTTATTGAAAGATTTGCTAACTCTTATTACTCAAGAAAAAGACGGAGTTTGGATTAACACGAACTGGAATTGGATGGTAAAGGTCGGGTTTACATGGTGATGACTAGATGTAGGCGAGCGGTTTAGTTCGTAGGTGTATGATTTGAATGTACATAAACTTATGAACTAAATATGATTCCAATTTTACTTAAACTATTACTTGCTGGTGTAACTTTTATATTCAGCGTATTCGCACTATCAAATATAGTATATCCACTCTTAATTTCGCTTCCCTATCTCATTAAGCTTGAGAGAATCCTTCTTGAAAAAGGGGAAATCAGCAAAAAGGTCCCGCGTAGTGCTTTGATGCTAGCCCCATTTTTCTGGAGCTTACTACTTGTTATATACTTACTACTTATGAAGTTTGTTGTTGAAGGCAGTATGCAAATGACAAATACAGGCTTTGGAGTAGCTTTAGGATATACAATGTTTAATGTA